>CBFCZA010000006.1:0-21226 GCA_965602285.1 uncultured Curvivirga sp.
ACAAAATAAAAAACGTTATTTTATTATTTTGGGGTCTGGAGGAGGAATGGTGGGTATGTTTCTTATGTATAAATATGGATGGGGAGGTTAATAGCTAATTTTTAAAGTATTAAATATGATAGAAGAAGTAGAAAAGAAAAAGCCGCCCCTTCAATCTTTAGGGGCGGCTTTATTAATATAAATATCTTTAAAAGATATTAGTAACGATATGCTTCTGGTTTGAAAGGACCATCAACAGTCACACCGATATAATCAGCTTGTGCTTTTGTCATTTTAGTCAATTTCGCGCCTACTTTAGCCAAATGAAGCATCGCAACTTTTTCGTCCAAATGCTTAGGCAATACATATACGTCATTGTCATATTTATCAGCATCGTTCCAAAGTTCCATTTGCGCAAGAACTTGGTTTGTGAAACTAGCAGACATAACGAAACTTGGATGCCCAGTAGCACAACCAAGGTTAACCAAACGACCTTCAGCCAATAAGATCATACGTTTTCCGTCTGGGAAAATGATCTCGTCAACTTGTGGTTTGATGTTATCCCACTCAAAGTTTTTCAATGCATCAATTTGAATTTCATTATCAAAATGTCCAATGTTACAAACGATAGAACGATCTTTCATTTCACGCATATGGTCAATGGTGATAATGTCGATGTTACCTGTTGTTGTAACGAAGATATCACCGATTGGTGCAGCATCAACCATGGTTGTTACTTCATAACCTTCCATAGCAGCCTGAAGTGCACAAATTGGATCAACTTCGGTAACCAATACACGACAACCAGAAGAACGAAGAGATTCAGCAGAACCTTTACCCACGTCACCAAAACCGTTCACAACAGCAACTTTACCAGCCATCATCACATCAGTTGCACGACGGATCGCATCAACCAAGCTTTCACGACAACCGTATTTGTTATCGAATTTTGATTTTGTTACTGAATCATTCACGTTGATTGCAGGTACTTTCAATGTACCCTCTTTAACCATTTCGTGTAGGCGATGAACACCTGTTGTTGTTTCTTCAGAAAGACCTTTAACGTTTTCCAAGATATGTGCAAAACGCTCTTCATGGGCCATAACTGTTAAGTCACCACCATCATCAAGGATCATGTTGATTTCCCAACCGTCTGGACCAGTAATTGTTTGTTCAATACACCAGTTAAAGTCTTCTTCGTTCAGACCTTTCCAAGCAAAAACAGGAATGCCCGCAGCAGCAATAGCCGCAGCAGCTTGATCTTGTGTAGAGAAGATATTACAAGATGACCAACGTACTTCCGCACCTAAAGCAATCAATGTTTCAATCAACACAGCTGTTTGAATTGTCATATGAAGACAACCAGCAATACGTGCACCAGCCAAAGGCTTGCTTTCGCCGAATTCTTCACGAAGAGCCATCAAACCAGGCATTTCAGTTTCAGCAATGTTAATTTCTTTACGGCCCCATTCAGCCAAAGAAATATCAGCGACTTTATAATCAGTAAAACCAGACATGTACGGCTTCCTTCCTAAATATTATGAAAACAGATTGATATATCTATGGCGGGGTATAGCAACGGATACTCAACCTGTCCAGTAAAACCGACAAGCATATAAATTTTTCTTTATATGTTAACTTTAAAACGTTCGATCACTCATCTTCATGAAATGCATCTGAAACCAATTTTTCTAACGCTTGTATGGCTTCACTGGCCTGAGGGCCTGTAGTTTCAATAGTGATAGATGTTCCTTTTGATGCTGATAACATCATCAATCCCATGATCGATAAACCAGAAACAGTTTGTCCATCTTTAGATACAGATATTTCTGCATCAAACTCATCGGAAAGTTTAGAAAACTTAGCCGCAGCCCGTGCGTGTAACCCACGTTTGTTAACGATTTCTACTGTAACTGGACTTTCTGAGGTTAATTTACTTTGGCCATTCATCTTATAAAAGCTTACTTGCAATATTGATATATTTTACGCCTGCTTCTTGTGCAGAAGTCACAGCTTTTTCCATATCACCGCCCTCACGAACGCTGGCTAATTTAATGAGCATTGGTAGGTTCAAGCCTGCAATCACCTCAATCTTACCTTGGTCCATGATTGAAATAGCAAGGTTTGAAGGCGTGCCACCAAACATGTCAGTTAAGACGATGACACCTTCGCCAGTGTCAGTATTACTTACAGAGGCAAGGATATCTGCGCGACGTTGTTCCATATCATCATCAGGCCCAATACAAATGCTAGCTACATTTTCTTGTGGACCGACAACATGTTCCATTGCTTTTACAAATTCATCTGCCAACAAACCATGTGTCACCAAAACCAAACCGATCATATATTCAAGCTCCCGCTCATCAAATCAAAAATTTGCATATCATAACTAGTGAAACTATGAACATCAATCATTTCACTTTAAACATTTTCATTTAATCTAGCATGCACAATATGAACAGGCCATTGCTCCATAAACCAACGTCCTAATTCTTCCGTCATAAGTACGGAACGATGGCGCCCACCCGTACATCCAATCGCCACCGTTAAGTGGCTTTTTCCCTCTTCTTGATATCGTGGAAGAGTTAATTCTAGTAGTGATTTCACTTGTGCCAAATAGGCAGACCAATCTTTATCTTCTTTTATATAATCTGCCACAGCCTTATTTTTTCCTGTTAAGCCACGTAATTGATCTAAATAATGTGGATTTTTTAGGAACCGAACATCAAAAACAAGATCCGCATCCCTTGGAACTTCGCGGGCAAAAGAAAAAGACATAAATGTGACGCTCATTCTATCAGAAACACCATCTCCCAAGATTTTTTTGAGATAGGTTCTAAACTGCCAAATCGTCATGCCTGTACTATCAAGAACAATATCTGCGGCTTCTTTTAACGGGCTAAGAAATGTTCGTTCCAGCGCCACACCCTCTGTAATACTGCTATTTTGAGAGAGTGGATGAGGCCTACGTGTTTGATTATACCGCGAAATAAGGCTTGCATCATCACTGTCCATATAAAGAATCTTTATGGTGCGTCCGATTTCTTGTTCCAAGCCAGAAATTTGCAGAAGAAGTTCCGCGGCAGAGAAATTTCGATCCCTGATGTCCAAGCCTACCGCCAAAGTCCCTAACAGTGTATCAGGTTTCATCGCCTCTTTTAACATCGCAGGCAGTAAAGAAAGCGGTAAATTGTCAACGGCCTCAAACCCTAGATCTTCTAATACTTGAAGGCAGGTAGATCGTCCGGCCCCAGACAGGCCTGTCACTAAATAAATCGGGGGATATTCAGAAGCAGCCATCATTCCAACCAATCAGTAGACAGGGCGTATTTCACTTTTAAAACTGCCGAAATTTCAAAAGCGCATAAATATATATGGCGTATCTCAACCCCTAAATACGTAACTTTTTTTTCTAATGGTAGTCTTTCGATATCATCCATTGGAACTAAATCTACCAGCAATTGAACCGGACAGCTATCCCTATATGGAAGCTTTAAAATACCTAAACCTCGCACTTCCAATTTACCCGCCAGAACTGATGGGGGGTATGCAATAATTTTCCCTTCATCTAAATCTAAACAAGTTCTATCATCCGCAACAAGCTCTGCCCCCTGATCTATCAAACGTAAGGCCAAATCTGACTTCCCGCTGGCGGATGGACCTCGTAACATGATACCTTGCCCTTCTATAGCGATAGTGGTTGCATGTTCTTGAACCATCTCATTCTGCGACATATCTTATCCTTTCTTAAAGTTTAAGATTTTCGATAAAAATGATAGCGACCCGGTTGAACATCTTTAGGTAATGGCATTTCATCAAACCCCGCCATTGTTAATTCCTGATCACTTAGAATAAGGCCGCCAGACATCACAAGGGATGGAAAGACATCGCTAAGCCAGGAGGCGAATTTTTTATTACGTTCCGGATCCCCTGTTCCAATATCTGAATGAAGCAACGTTGCATTTGCCCCCAATTTTTCTTTTACTTCAAGAAGAGTTTCTTCCAAATTCCCCAAGATAAGAAATTCTTCTGGGGGAATACAATCAGGATGCGCATTCACATGACGTTCAAAAACATAGATATCACGTTCAGGCATTTTTTCGCGTAAATGGTCATAGGTTCGCCCATTCCCAAGCCCTAATTCTAAAACATGGCCTTTTAAATCAGCAACCAAATCAACAGCACTGTCCAAACAAGCCCGTTGCGCGTTAAGGCGTCTAATTACACTATCTAATCGTGACATATTTTTCTTTCATTATTTGGTCGTGATTCTAGGATAATACTCTTGGGACAACTATTTAGTTACCTTATCATTTGCAACATCTTGCAAGCGTAATGTAGTTACATGAAGCTTTTCTGCTAATGCTCGCATAAGCTCTACCCCGACATCAGGGAATTCCTGCACCATATGCATAAAAACATCTTCATTTAGGACCAAGGCATCCACCTCTTTTTCCACTATCACAGTGGCACTTCTTGGGTGGGGGGACAATAAGGAAACTTCCCCTATAATATCATTCTGTCCAAGATCAGAAACATGAAGGGGCCCTGCGTTCGTTTTAACCCAAACCTGCGCTTTGCCTGACAGAATAATAAAAGCTTTGTCGCCTTCTTCCCCTTCAACACAAATAGATTGGCCTTCCTCATATTTTTCACGATCAGCGGTAAAAGCTAATAGCTTAATTTTTGCCACATCCAAACGCGCAAATAATGGAACTTTAGATAAAGCCTCTATTTCTTCTTGTAAGCTCATGAACGACTTTCAATAATAATATATTCTGATTTATGGATAGATATTATGCCTTTGATCCTACAAACGGAGCAAGGTTAAAAAACAGCTCGATTATTTTTCCACATGATCAACGATATCTACACTTCATATAGTCTTGATACTTGTAATTCGTAAAAATTCTGCGATAGTGCAAAAATAACTAAAGGCTAAATAACATATATAGCCAAAGATAATACGGGTTTAAATGGTAAACATAAAACGCGCATCACGCATTTTAATGTATAGTCACGACACATTTGGGTTAGGGCATTTGCGCCGAACGCGTGCGATTGCCCATGCGTTGGTACGTGAAAATCCAAATCTAAGTGTATTGATCCTAACTGGATCCCCGATTATTGGAAGTTTTGATTTTTCAAATCGCGTTGATTTCGTGCGCATACCCGGCGTTATTAAGCTTCGTAATGGTGATTACACAGCTCTAAAGCTACATATGGATATTGAAGAGACATTAGCCATGCGCGCGTCTATCATCAAACATACTGCCGAAGCCTTTGACCCAGACCTTTTCATCGTAGACAAAGAACCATTAGGCCTTCGTGGTGAAGTCAGTGACACATTACATATGCTCAAAGACAAAGGGGTTCCCCTTGTTCTTGGCTTACGCGATGTTATGGATGACCCAGACTTGCTAGAACCTGAATGGGAACGCAAAGGGGCAATGCCAGCGCTTGAAAACTTATATGATGAAATTTGGGTTTATGGGTTACCACAGATTTGCAAGCCTTTAGAAGGCATGCCAACCCCAGAATCTGTTATTCGTAAAATGGTCTACACAGGGTATCTTGAGCGTGAAGTACCTGATCAAGCCATCAAACAATACCTTATAAGTAAGTTTGACCCCCCGTATGTGTTGGTGACGCCCGGTGGAGGTGGTGATGGTGAATCTATGGTTGATTGGGTTATTCGGGCCTATGAAAGCCAAAAGAACTTACCATTCCCAGCCCTTATTGTTTTTGGCCCTTTCATGCAATCGGAACAACAAACAATATTCCTTGAGCGCATTGAGAAACTACCCAATGTGGAGGCATTGACCTTTGATGCCCATATGGAAGGGCTGATGGATAATGCTGCCGCTGTTGTTGCAATGGGTGGATATAACACATTTTGTGAAATACTATCTTTCAATAAGCCAGCAATGATTATTCCCCGTACCCGCCCTAGAATGGAACAATTTATTCGTGCTTCTAGTGCGCAATCACTTGGCCTGATATCTATGTTGGAAGATGACGGTGAAAGACGTCCAGAAACCATGGCAACGGCCTTAAGGCAGCTACCACAACAAAAACCACCTTCCAATATTATTGTACCCGGCCTTCTTTCAGGTTTAGATAGTGTAAACAGGCTAACGAACAAACATCTAGATGCCCGAAATAAAAATCCATCTGACCGTCAAGATTCTGATCGCCAGAATATTTCAGAAATTTAAAAATAACCCTTCTTTCAAACAACTGTTCTTAATTAACCATTTTGTGGCTCTCCTGAGATTTAAAGAAATTATATGAAAACCCTCTCAAAAGAAGCCGCTGTAGCCTTTGTCTTAAAAGGGTATCCGCGTCTGTCAGAAACATTCATCGCACAAGAAATTCGTAATTTGGAAAAGTTGGGCCTACCCATTCAAATTATTTCCTTGCGCCATCCAACAGATAAAGAACGCCACCCCATCCACAGCGAAATTGAAGCCGATGTTTCTTATCTTCCAGAATATTTAAAAAGCGAACTATGGCGTGTATTAAAAGGATGGTTCAAGGCACGGAAATTACCGGGCTATTCAAACGCATACCGTGCCTTCATTGCAGATTTCAAACGTGATAGAACCGTGAACCGTATCCGCAGGTTTGGTCAGGCCTGTGTGCTGGCAGCAGAACTTCCTGCGTCCATCAAACGTGTACATTTTCATTTTCTTCATACGCCAGCATCCGTTACCCGCTATTGTGCTATGATGCGTAAATTACCATGGAGCGGATCTGCCCATGCGAAAGACATCTGGACCATCCCAGAATGGGAAAAGAAAGAAAAACTTGCACAGATGGAATGGTTGAGCACCTGCACCGCCTATGGTGCGCAACATCTTCGTGAAATCAGCGATAACCCTGATACAGTGAAACTCATTTATCACGGTTTAGACCTTGCGCGTTTTGATCCCTATGAACGAACAGAAGATGACAAAGATGGATCAAGCCCTGAAAAATCTGTGACCCTTCTGTCTGTCGGACGTTTGGTGAAGAAAAAAGGATATGATGACCTATTAGAGGCCCTTGCAAAGCTACCCGCCAACCTTCATTGGTCCCTCGTTCATATTGGTGGTGGTACATTAGAAAACAAACTCATGAAGAAGGCTGAAACCCTTGGTCTTGCAGATAAAATCAACTGGCAAGGCGCACAATCTCAAGAAAAAGTTTTGCAAGAAATGAGACAATCAAATGCGTTTGTTCTTGCCAGTAAAATTGCTGAAGATGGTGATAGAGACGGCTTACCCAATGTATTGATGGAAGCACAAAGCCAAGGCCTTTGCGTTGTTTCAACGAATATCTCTGCGATACCTGAACTTATCGAGGAAGGTAAGAACGGTTTGCTGGTGGATGCTGAAGATTCAGAACAGCTTTCTAAAAAGCTTCTTCAAGTTATTTCAAATCCAAAAGAGCGCTACCAAATGGGACAAGCTGGGGATAAACGTGTCCGAAATGAATTCGATGCAAATCATTGCATTACAAGGCTAGCCGAATGTTTCGAATTAGAGCATACTAAATAAAATAAATTGAATTATTCATCTAACTTTAAGTATTATCATCAAAAATGACCATTGCCTTTTATGCCCCCTTAAAATCACCAAAATATCCAGTCCCATCAGGTGATCGGCGTGTTGCACGCCTTCTAATGGAATCCTTAAAATTAACGGGTGAAGACATTATTCTTGCCAGTGAACATAGAAGCTATAACAAAGATGGCAGCCCCGACCTTCAATTTTCTATAACAGAAATAGCCAAACAAGAAGTTCAGAGGCTGATTGAAGAGTTTGAAAAAACAGAAATTCCAAAACTTTGGTTCACTTACCACCTATATCATAAGGCCCCTGATTTAATAGGGCCTAGTGTGGCAAAACATTTCAATATTCCCTATTGCTTAGCCGAGGCAAGCTATGCCCCGAAACAATTAGGCGGACCTTGGAATGAGGGCTTAGAAGCAACAGAAGTTGCCCTAGAACAAGCCGTGCGTATTTATAATTTAAATCCTGACGACACAGAATGTATTTCCTTCTTTGATGATCAGGATAAAGAAATAATTCCTCTTAAACCTTTTTTAGATCCTGCTGCTTATGACGAAGAAAAAGGTCCAAAATATTATTGGTCCCAAAGTTTAAATTTAGATACAAGCAAACCTTGGGTCATTGCAGTTGCAATGATGCGTGCCGGTGATAAGTCTAAATCCTATGAACTTCTTGCTAAAAGTTGGAAAAACTTAAACCATGCTTCTTGCCAATTGATTTTGGTCGGAAATGGCAACAATCAAAAGGCCATCAAAGAATATTTTGCTGATACAGCAAGCTCCGTTTGTTTCGCAGGTCAGCTTTCAGAACGCGAAATCACTGAACTTCTAAATTGTTGTGACCTATTTGCATGGCCCGGCATCAATGAAGCATTTGGCCTATCTATCATGGAAGCACAAGCAACTGGATTGCCCGTTGTGTCTGCCAACCGTTCTGGTATTGCCAATATTGTTGAAAATGGTGTTACCGGACTTCTGTGTGAAGAAGGTAATGTTGAACAATTTACTAAGGCCATCGTTGCATTGTTACATGACAAAGACATGCTGGACAAAATGTCCGTGGCAGCAAAAAAGAATATCCAACAGAACCATTCCATTAATAGTGCCGCAGAGATTTTGAAACAAAGTTTACCCCTATGACCCTCCCATCAACATCGTTGTTGCTTATTCGCCATGCACCAACCATCTGGAATGGGCAAAAACGATTACAAGGCCACAGTGATATCCCCTTATCAGATCACAGTAGAACTTGGTTAAAAGAATGGAATTTACCTGTTTTTAGCGATGATTTTCAATGGATCAGCAGCCCCCTTTCTCGTGCAGTTGAAACAGCCAAAATACTCTCTGACAAATCCATTGCAATTGACCCACGCCTCATCGAAATGAGTTTTGGTGATTGGGAAGGGGAGAAAATTGCAGAATTACGTAAATCACTTGGCCCTGAAATGCAAAATAATGAAGATCGTGGCTTAGATTTCCTTCCGCCAAACGGTGAAAGCCCACGCCAAGTACAGCAACGTGTATTACCTTTGCTAAAAGAAATCGCATCCAAGAAAACACCGACCATAGCCGTCACACATCTTGGCATGATCCGGGCTATTATGGCTTTGGCAACAGACTGGCCAATGTTGGGAAAACCTCCCTACAAACTTAAACAGGCAGAAGCCCATCTTTTTAATTTGGATGAACAAAGTTTCCCTCATGTGGTTGAAATGAATATTAAACTGCATAACGACCCCACAGGTGGATTATCATGAGTGATTTAAATCCACCAAAATTAATGATCTATGTGCAACATTTATTAGGGATTGGGCATCAGATGCGTGCAGCGGCCCTAACCAGAGCCTGTTTAGATCAAGGTTTCGATGTATATTATATCAGTGGAGGATTCCCAGAGCGCCTTCCAAATTTAGGATCTGCAAAATTTCGCCAACTTCCCCCTGTAAAAACCTTAGACGGTGATTTTAACCAACTGATAGATGAAATTGGCGCTCCCATTTCAGAAGAATGGTGGGAAAGCCGCACTGAAAAACTTCTTTCTTTTTTTGAGAAAATTAAACCTGATATCTTACTTTTAGAAGGATTTCCTTTCGCACGTCGTAAATTTAAAAAAGAACTGATCCCTTTATTGGAAAAAGTAAAGGAAGCCCGTGTTCTTTGCGCAACCTCACTTCGTGATATTCTTGTGGATCCAGCGAAAGAAAAAAAACGAGAATTTGCATTTGATATCAGTGAAAAATATCTGAACACTATTTATGTGCATGGCGAAGAAAACTTTTGTCCGCTAGAACGGAGTTTTACTGGTGCATTGCGTGTAAAAGAAAAAATCGTCTATACGGGTTATGTCGATAGTGCTGTATCAAAAGATTCACTTCCCAATACGACTGAGGCAGTAGAGGTCGTAATATCCGCAGGTGGAGGCGCAGCTTCTGAAGTTATATTTTTGAACGCAGCAAAGGCAAAATCATTTTGTCCATCCTCAACTGGAATATGGTTATTTCTTTATGGGCCCAATACGCCCGAAGCTACCCTAAAAAAACTCACCAAACTTGCCAAAAATGATGCGACGATCCGACTTGAACCTGCCCGAAAAGATTTTCGAAACCTACTACATATTTGTAAATTATCCATCAGTCAGGCTGGATATAACACTGTGATGGATATTCTGGCATCTGGTGTAAAAACAATTGTCGTCCCTTTTGCACAAGGTGGGGAGACTGAACAATCTTTACGCGCTGAATTACTCAAAGAAAAAGGACGGATGGCAGTCATAGACGAAGGCACAATCACCCCTGAAGGCCTAGCACTTGAAATTGAAAACCAACTTAACATTTCTGCCGAACAATCATCTTTACCCTTCCCTTTGAATGGTGCAGAAAATACAGCTCTACATCTTATGCAAAGCTATAGGAATTCACAAAAATGACCTCCTTAAAACAAGAAGTTAATAGCCTTTTAGAAAGCCCTGATTTCAGGCAAAACCCTTGGAGCTTCTTAACAGAAGAATTAAACCTATGGGGAAAAGAAGGTGTTATCGCAGATTTTTGGTGGCGTGATGATGATGTGACGACAAACGGCCCGCAACTTCAAAGGTTACTTTCTTTTGCTGAGGAAACGTCAATGTCTTTGGCGGTTATTCCCGCAAAACTACAAGAGGATTTAGCACCCCTTTTGAAGGTACAAAATAATATCAATGTGGTTCAGCATGGTTATGCCCATATTAATCATGCACCAACGTCAGAAAAAAAAGCGGAATTTAGAAATCACAGAGATACCCAAATATTACGACAGGAAATATCAGAGGGACATCAAATTTTAAATGACGCGTTCGGATATCAATTCATGGCGATGTTTGTTCCGCCGTGGAATAGAATGAGCGATGAATCTATATCTTTACTTAAAGACATTGGCCTTGATTTTCTATCAACTTTTACCCCACGAAACCTTCTAGACGGCCCCTTTATCCTAAACACCCATATTGATCCAGTACACTGGAAGAATGGTGCTGTTTTTCTTGGAGAGGCAGAAACCCTTGCCCAAGCGATTGGACACCTAAGAGCCAAAAGAGGAGTTTATAAAAATATCGATGTGATCGAACCTAGTGGTTTTCTAACCCATCATGCCATTCATGATGAAGAAACATGGGCTTTTATTGCAAAATTTAATAGCTTCATCCAAAATCATCCAGATAGTCGCTGGCTTGGTTTACCAGAATATATTGCAACATTCACTTTTGATTTTTAATTGAGTAGTATTTTATGACACAGACACCGACCAAGGTCACAGCAAAAACATTTCGATATAAAAACGAAGGCATCTTATGGGATAGTGCCAAAGGACTGATTGGTATCATTCTTGTTAGTATTCCCTTGATTTTTGGCGACCCAATCCCGTGGATTTCATATTTATTACTGGCGTTAATGGCTCTTTTTATGCTTTTTATTGGTCGATGTTATCTGCGGTTTTACAGTGAGTTTCAGGTGGATGATGAAAAATTATCTATATTACGCCCCTTTACTAAAACCTTAAAATGGCAAGATATCACTCAATTAAAGCTACGATATTATTCGACAAAAAAAACTGGCGATGATGGTTGGATGTTTTTACAATTGAAAGCGGGCAATATTAGTATTAACGTTGATTCACAAATAGATGGATTTGATGATATTCTAAAGCAGGCGGCGAAAGCAGCCGAACAAGTTCAGTTGGCGTTAGACCCAGTGACCTTAGATAACATGAATGCATCTGGTATAAACACACCTATGGAACGTGCTAAATTATAATAATAAAAAAAGATAGGTGAACAGGGAAATTAAAACGTGATCTGATATTTTACCCTCGGACCGCGGATAATAGGACAGTAGGGGAAATTGCTTAGCCATGGATAAGCTTCTCGATATTAAAGATCTCCGTATTCATTTTCACCTTGATGAAGGTGTGATTGAAGCTGTCAAAAATGTAAGTTTTCAAATACCCCATGGTGGTACAGTCGCATTGGTTGGCGAATCTGGTTCCGGCAAATCAGTTATCAGTCAGGCAATTATGGGAATTTTACCAAAAACTGCAAAAATTGAATCCGGTGAAATTCTTTTTTGTGATGAAGCGGCATTGGCCCAAGGCGGCCCCATTGATATTTCCCGCTTAAGTCAAAATAGCCCAACCATGCAAGAAATTCGTGGCGGACGTATATCGATCATCTTTCAAGAGCCCATGACCTCTCTATCCCCGCTGCATACAATTGGAAATCAAATCATTGAAGCCCTTTTATTGCATCGTCCTGTTAGTGTTTCCGAAGCCACAGAACTTGCCCATGATATGTTGCGCGCTGTTGGTTTCCCAGATCCACGCCGTGCCTTAAAAACCTACCCCTTTGAATTATCAGGTGGGTTACGCCAGCGCGCCATGATCGCAATGGCACTTGTTTGTCGACCTTCTTTGTTGATTGCAGATGAACCAACGACCGCCTTAGATGTCACAATTCAAGCCCAAATTCTGAAAATTATCAGAGATCTACAGGGCGAACTTGGTATGGCCGTTCTTATGATTACCCATGATCTTGGGGTTGTCGCTAATATCGCCAAAGAAGTGGTCGTTATGTATCATGGCGAGGTTATGGAACGTGGGAATTTACGCGAAATCTATGACAATCCTCAACATCCCTATCTCAAGGCGCTTCTTGGGGCCGTCCCGCGTTTTGATATGAAAGAGGGAGAGCGCTTAAAACCTATTCGTAGTATTGAAACGAAAACGGGTCACCTCATGAAAGCCCGTACAGATGATCCTGAAAACGCCGCCATACAAACGGAATTAGATAAACCAATCTTACGGGTTCAGGATCTAGAAAAATCTTTTACTATTCGTAAAGGTGGCGTTTTTGGTAAAAAAAGCAACGATGTGGTACAGGCAGTAAACGGTATTAGTTTTGAAGTTAAGCGTGGAAAATGCCTTGGTTTAGTTGGTGAAAGTGGCTGTGGAAAAACCACTTTGAGCAAAATTTTAATGCGCGCCCTAAGCCCTGATAATGGTAGTATCATCTATAATGACGGGCAAAAGGACATTGATATCCTTGGCTTGGATACAAAGTCCCTCATTCCTTTCAGAAAGAAAATGCAGTTTATTTTCCAAGACCCCTTTTCTTCCTTAAATCCACGTATGACTGTAGAAGATATTTTATCCGAACCCCTTATTATTCATAAAATTGGCACCCCCGCCAGTCGTCGTGAAATGACCGAAGAATTAATGGAATTAGTAGGGTTAGATAAGCGCCATTTAAAACGCTATCCACATAGTTTTTCTGGTGGGCAACGTCAAAGGATCGGTATTGCACGCGCACTTGCGTTGCGCCCTGAACTTATCATCTGTGATGAACCTGTTTCCGCCCTTGATGTTTCTATCCAAGCACAAATTTTAAACCTGTTAAAAGATCTACAGAATAAACTTGGCCTGACCTTTATATTCATCAGTCACAATCTAGCGGTTATTGATTATATAGCCGATGATATAGCCGTTATGTGCCAAGGGCGCTTGGTCGAAATGGCGCCACGTGAAAGCTTATTTAAAAACCCTATCCACCCCTATACCAAAGGTTTATTAAAGGCTGTCCCCGAACCAAATTTAGACAATTTATTAGATTTCAATCATTTAATGAATGAAAAAGCCAGCAGTCCATCTGCATGGCCCGCCCCCTTCACTGATGACGGCCAGCAAACACTAGCCCTGTCAGATATGACGGGAGAGCATTTCGTTCGTACCCATGTTGTTTCAGATTTGGGGGCATCTTCATGAGAAGTATGATACGTTCAATTAAAGCATGGGCCCTAGTTAGTATCGGATTCCTAGTCTTCTCTTTTACAGCAAATGCCCAAAACTATGTTGACCCACCTATGCTTACGGAAGCCGTTGAAAAAGGTGATTTACCAGCGATTGAAAACCGACTGCCTGAAACCCCTAAGCTTGTTCATGCAAAAGAATTAGGCTTAACAGCAGGTAAGCATGGTGGCACGATGCGTATGGCCATGCGTAAGGGTAAAGATACACGTCAAATGACTGTTTATGGGTATGCTCGTCTTGTAAAATATAATAAAGCCTTGCAGCTTGAACCAGACATCCTAGAAAAAATAGACATACAAGAAGGCCGTATTTTTACACTGACCTTACGACGTGGACATAAATGGTCTGATGGTGCGCCTTTTTCTATCGAAGATTTTAGATATTGGTGGGAAGATGTCGCCAACAACCCCAAGTTATTTCCTTCTGGGCCACCTTCCAGTTTAAAAATCCAAAGCCACCTTCCAAAAGTCACTTTTCCCGATGGCGATAGTGTTAGATATGAATGGCCGATACCAAACCCCACATTTTTACCATCATTAGCACAAGCCAGCCCGCGTTATATTTATGCACCGGCGCATTATTTAAAAAAATATCATGCTGATTATCAAGAAGCAAATAATCTTGCTATCATCGTTGAAGAGGCAAATGCTAAAAACTGGGGTGCCCTTCACAATAAAAAGTCTAAGGCCTATAAAAATCAAAATAAAAAACTGCCTAGCCTTCAACCGTGGACTCTAAAGGTAAAAAACAATGGAGAACGATATGAGTTCCACCGAAATCCCTATTTCCACCGCGTTGATGAAAATGGACTGCAATTACCTTACATCGATAAATGGCTCTTCAATATTACAGAGAAGAAGCTTATTCCCTTAAAAGCAGCCACAGGTGAAATAGACCTTCAAGGCCGATATTTAAGTTTTAATAACATTTCCTTATTGAAACAAAACGAAGCGGAATACGATTTCACTACGCGTTTATGGCGCAATGGAAAGGGCGCACATTTAGCCTTATTTCCCAACCTCAATGTTGTTGATCCTATGTGGCGCAAACTATTGCGAAACGTAGATTTCCGACGCGCCCTTTCCTTGGCGATCAATCGATATGAATTAAACCGGGTGGTTTATTTCGGTTTTGCCATTGAAGGTCAAAATACCGTGTTGCCCGAAAGCCCTTTATATAAACCTGAATATAGAAACGCCTATGCTAAGTTCGATTTAGATAAAGCGAACGAACTACTAGATAAAATTGGCCTAACTGAAAAAGATGGACGTGGCATTCGATTAATGCCCAATGGAAGCCCTCTTGAAATCATAATAGAAACCACAAGCGGCGGGCCTGAGCAAAGTGACCTATTACAATTAATTCAAGACAGTTGGTCACGTGCTGGTGTGAAGCTCCACATCAAACCCACCACTATGGATATCTTAAAGCCTCGTATCTATTCGGGGGCAAACGTTATGACCATTTTCTCAGGTTTAGAAAATGGAATGGCAACGTCTAATAGCGCGCCGACTGATCTTGCACCTGTGAAGCAAGATCATTTCCAATGGCCAAAATGGGGTCAATATATAGAAACTGGCGGACAATCAGGTGAAATGCCAGATATGCCTTCTGCTCAAGGGTTAATGAAGAATTATAACCGCTGGTTTAAAGCAAAAACCGATGACGAACGCAAAGCCATTTGGCACCAAATGTTAGAAACCCATGCATCGCAAGTCTACAATATTGGTCTTATTGCCGGTACATTACAGCCTGTCGTGGTAAATAATAAGCTTATGAATGTACCGGAAGAAGCTATTTGGAATTGGGATCCCGGTGCCCATTTTGGTGTTTATCATACTGATCTATTTTGGTTTAAAGAGTAAGGGGAGAAAGAAAAGTGTTTGGCTATATCGCACGTAGACTACTTGTCATGATCCCAACCATGTTGGTGATATCTGCTCTTGTCTTTATTATCATCCAGTTACCACCTGGGGATTATTTAACAACTTTGATCAACGAACTTCAGGCCCAAGGTGAAGCTGGCGATGAACGCATCGCTTATTATCGAGAACTTTATGGTCTTGATGAACCTATGATCGTCCAATATTTCAATTGGGTCATTGGCATGTTCCAAGGTGATTTCGGACATAGTTTCGAATATGATATGCCCGTATCGGAAGTCGTTGGCGAACGTATGTCTTTGACCTTTGTTTTAAACTTCTTCACCATTTTATTCATTTATATTGTGGCTTTTCCTATTGGGGTTTATTCAGCCGTACGACAATATAGTATTGGGGATTATAGTTTAACCTTGGTCGGCTATTTAGGGCTGGCTACGCCTAATTTTCTTCTCGCGCTCATCCTTCTTTATGTTGCAAAGGCCTATTTTGGTGTGGATGTAGGGGGATTGATGGATGAACAATATATCGGCGCTCCATGGAGCATGGATAAAGTCATTTCTGTATTAGAACATCTTTGGGTTCCTGTGATCGTGATTGGGACAAGCGGAACGGCCTCTATGATTCGTCGTCTGCGTGCTAATTTACTAGACGAATTGCATAAGCAATATGTCATTACTGCACGGGCAAAAGGCCTATCTCCTAGACGCACATTAATCAAATACCCTTTACGTATGGCGTTGAATCCATTCATTTCTGATATTGGAAATTTAATTCCTGATGTTATTTCTGGATCTGCCATCGTTGCCGTTGTTTTAGGGTTACAAACTACGGGGCCTATGTTGCTAAATGCATTATTGGCACAAGATATATATCTGGCTGGTAGCTTTTTAATGTTTGTCGCCCTCTTAACTGTTATCGGTATGTTAGTTTCAGATTTAGCGTTGGCCTTGCTTGATCCGCGCATTCGATTAGGGGCGGGGGCATCAAAATGAGTGATCAAACAAATAA
Organism: uncultured Curvivirga sp.; assembly: GCA_965602285.1. GTDB lineage: Bacteria > Pseudomonadota > Alphaproteobacteria > UBA8366 > Aestuariispiraceae > Curvivirga. The sequence goes on from CBFCZA010000006.1 coordinate 16,756, forward strand.
TAATACAACTGGGAGTTCGACTGGTAACTCAACGGGGCAAAAGTCCAAAAATCATTGGGTTAATAAAGCTGAATGGAACCCTTATAGCGTTGAAACCTTAACGCCTGAACAAGAAAAATATTATCAAGCCGGTCAATGGAAATTGATGTGGTGGAAATTTTGTAAGCATAAACTCGCCTTGATCAGTGGTTTCTTCCTTGCGGCTGTTTATTTGTCTTTATTGATATCAGAAATTCTGAACCCATATGAACCCAACCATCGCCATACAGATTATTTATTCATGCCCCCACAAGAGATAAACTTCATACATGAAGGTGAATTTCTAGGTCCATTCGTTTATCAAACCCAAGGAAAATTTGATCTGGTAAAATGGGAATGGGTATATACCGAAGATAAAGCTAACCCCCAACCCATCCGTTTTTTCTGTAATTCATCAGATTATGCGGGTTCTGATTATAAACTATGGGGGCTGATTGAAGGTAACTTCCATCTTTTCTGCCCTGCACCAGATGGGCAACTTTTCTTGCTTGGCACGGATCGCCTTGGACGGGACATGCTATCGCGTATGGGTCATGGTGGGCGTATATCACTTACCGTTGGTATCATCGGTATCACCATTAGTTTCATCATGGGAATAAGTATTGGTGGGATCGCTGGTTATTATGGTGGCTTTATCGATAGCGCTATTCAACGTGTGATCGAAATCATTCGTTCTTTCCCACAACTTCCTCTTTGGATGGCCTTATCTGCGGCCCTACCAGTTACTTGGAGCCCGATCCTCGTCTTCTTTGGTTTAACCATCATTCTTGGGATGTTGGATTGGCCGGGATTAGCCCGTGCGGTCAGATCTAAATTATTAAGTTTACGCGAAGAAGACTTTGCGGTGGCAGCAAATCTAATGGGGGCATCCCCTAAACGGATCATCATGCGCCATTTGATGCCTAGTTTCATGAGCCATCTTATCGCGTCTGCCAGCCTTTCTATCCCTGCCATGATATTAGGTGAAACGGCATTAAGTTATTTAGGTTTAGGATTAAGGCCGCCGATCACATCGTGGGGCGTATTATTGAATGAAGTTCAAAACATCAATGATGTCGTCTTACATCCTTGGTTGATTGCTCCTATGATATCGGTGATTTTAGTGGTGTTAGCCTTTAATTTCTTAGGGGATGGTCTTCGCGATGCATCTGACCCTTATAAATAAAAGTAGCATCTAAGATCTGTAATTATATTAAGGTGATAGTTTCGCCTTCGCGCGCGGCATCAACACCATCAGGGCGGGCTGCCTTTGCGTCTGCTAATATCTGATCCATGCGTTCATCATCATGGGATGGGTCATGATGGAAAAGGTAAAGCTGCTTCACATTTGCCGTATCGCATAATTTAACGGCCTCTTCCCAAGTTGAATGGCCAAACCCTACAAACATTTTAAATTCTTCTTCTGTGTAGGTGCTGTCATAAATAACCATATCGGCATCCTTAATTAAATTAAGGATCACTTGGTCAGGCTTACCGGTAACATGTTCTGTATCTGTGATATAACAGACAGATTTTCCACCATATTCTACCCGATAACCTGTAGCTCCATTTGGATGATTAAGCGGTGCTGTTTTCACCACAACGCCTTCCTCTTCTATCAAGGTGATGGTTTCACCTGCTTCGAAATCTTTATATGTTACATCCGCCCTAAAAATTGCAGGAGGAACAGGAAATAAAGGGGGAGACATCAACATATTAAGTGCATCTGTCAGGGTTCTATTTGGCATCAAATGCCCAGCCCATAAATTTATCTTATTTCCCGGACGATGTAATGGCCCAAAGAATGGTAAACCAACCACGTGATCTAAATGCGTATGGGTTAAAAACATATTGATCGTCTGGTCACGATCTCCTGCAGCAATCATCAATTTTTTGCCTAAATCACGTAATCCAGTACCTGCATCAAAAACAAGAGAATTACCCCCGCAAGACATTTCAACGCAAGACGTATTTCCCCCATATCTGGTGGTGTTCGGCCCTGGACAAGATAAACTGCCTCTTGTACCCCAGAATTTAACGGCAAACCCGTCTGACATTGCTTTGTCTTTCCCAAATATTTAAATCATTGATCATTGGTAAATTTTATTATTACTTTTTCTTAATGACCAAGGCTATCTTATTCTAACAAAATAGTTTTCCTATTAATATTTTCTTATCATCATTCAATTAATAAGATTACTCATTGTCCTATTGTTCAATTCAAGGTCTATTAAAACTGGATTTGGTATTATTTACCACCGATATTTTATAAATTTTAGTAAAATCTATTCCATAGTTCTATCATGAATTTAGATTCATATGTAAATGCGAGATTTGATAATATGAATAAAACCAATTGGGTTGGTATTAGTTTTGGCCTTTGTCTTTTCGTGATGGCTGCTTTCCACCAATTTAAGATGGCGCCTGTCTTGTCAGAAATGGCCCGTGATTTTGGGTATAGCCCTGTTATGTCAGGTGCATATATGTCCTGCTATGCGGTTTTTGGTTTATTATTTGCCCGCTCCTTTGGGAATAGAATGCATCATGGGCCGATTTCTGCAGTGGTCAGATATCTCCTTATTATAACAATTTTGGGATCGCTTCTTGGTTATTCATTTCCTGAAAATATGCTCCTAATGCTTTTAGCACGAAGCATGGAAGGTCTTGGGGCATGTGGCCTATCTGTGGCAGGCCCTGTGATCATTTCACGTTTCACCAATATTAAGCATCAAGGATTATCTGCATCCATCTCCGCCTTGTGGATTCCACTTGGCGTCATTGGGGCTGGTCTTGTTTCAATGTATGATCCAACCGAAGCTTATTTTGGTATTGAAAGCAGTTGGCAGGTTGGCTGGATAACCGCCATAGCCCTTAGTTTTGGCCTGATCCTTTGGGGATATATTTATCAATTTAGAGGTATTTCTCTTACTCGGTCCATCATTCTTGAGAAAAAAGATACCAGCCTTGATATATCGCATGAAGAAGAAAAAACACATCTTGTATGGGAAAATAAAAACAATCGCCAAGCTATGGTTTTGGTCGCCTTAACATTCATGTTATGGGCATGTCAAAACATGGCTTTCATGAGTTGGTTACCAAGCTACCTCATTGAAAATTTGGGCTATTCAAAAGATTCTGCCGCCCTTATTTTTATTGCCCCTGTTGTCTTTATTTGTGTCTTTAACTTATTAGCAATCCCCCTCATGCAGCGCTTTAAGCCCGCAAAGCTTTTAGTTTACACAATTCTAGGGCAGGGGATCTCTGTATTATCCATTGCTATGGTTGAAGGAACTTCCTACGAAGTCTTACAATTCCCACTACTACTGTCATATGGTGCCATGGCTGGAGTAACACCAAGCTGCCTGTTTAGAATGCCAAATATCATTTTTGGAAATCATGCGGGAACCCGCGCTTTTGGATGGATGATGACAGGGCGAAATATTGGCGTATTGGCAGGCCCAATGATTGTGGCCACAGCCCTACAATTTACAGAAACGAAATGGGATTCATTGTCATTGGTGATCACCAGTGCCTGTATATTAGCCATGATCATCAGTTACAAATTACATAAAAAAGTAATGATGCTTAATAACTAAGGAACCAGTTTATATCCACCAGGCTCAGTCACTAAAATAACTGCATTTGATGGATCGGGCTCTATCTTTTGGCGCAACCGGTAAACATGAGTTTCCAACGTATGGGTCGTCACACCTGCATTATAGCCCCAAACTTCCCCTAAAAGAGTATCTCTATCAATCACTTTATCACCACAGCGGTATAAATATTTTAAGATAGCGGTTTCTTTTTCGGTGAGACGGATTTTCTGATCTTTCTCTTCATCTAATAAGATTTTTAAGGATGGCTTAAAACTATAAGGCCCAATATTAAAAACAGCATCTTCAGATTGTTCATGTTGGCGCAACTGTGAACGCAACCGTGCCAATAGAACATTTAATCTAAAAGGTTTTGCCACATAATCATTGGCGCCAGAATCCAAACCTAAAATTTCATCAGAGTCAGATGAATGTCCGGTTAGCATGATGATTGGGCTTGTTACACCATTGCGGCGCATAAGGCGACACGCATCGCGCCCATCCATATCCGGCATTTCAACATCTAATAAAATAGCATCATAGTGATCTGCCTTTGCCAAACGAATACCGTCTGTTGCATTGCTTGCTTCTACCGTTTGAAATTCCTCATGGAGTTGAAGCTGCTCTGCCAAAGAGGCACGCAAGTCATCATCATCATCAATGAGAAGTATTTTCTTACCTGTATTCATGCCCCAAACATCCTATTTAATATTAGATTATGTATTTATGTAATATTTTTTATAAGTCTAACAAGCTTTTCCATAAAATATCACCCTTATTATTATATCTCAAAAAATAATCTCTTCAAAGCTTTGGCATGGCAATTGCTTTATCATTCTTGAGGAGAAAAGAGAATGAGT
>CBFCZA010000007.1:0-20519 GCA_965602285.1 uncultured Curvivirga sp.
CATGTACGATCTCTAACTCGATATTTTCCCCTATCAATCGTTGTAACAATGATGAGAGTTCAGCAAAAACATCAGGGACATTCAATACTTGAGGTTCAACCTCTTCACGACGAGAAAATGCTAATAATTGGCGTACCAAGCCTGCTGCTCTATTTGCATTTTGTTTAATTTGCATCGCATCAACAAAAGATGGATCCCCCAATGTATGCCGTAAAAGCAATAAGTCACAAAACCCAATAATAGCCGTAAGCATATTGTTAAAATCATGGGCGACACCGCCCGCTAATTGTCCAATAGCTTGCATTTTTTGCGACTGCACAAATTGCCCTTCTAACCTCTTACGTTCACTGACATCGACAAGATGAACCAATAAAGGGCCGTGCCCATCGTCGTGTTCTGTCCGCAGAACGCGTAACTCGACAATTTTATCCTCATCATCAACAAGGCGAAGTTCTAAACTTTCAATATCGTAAAAAGAATCATTCATTATTCTTTCTAAATATTCTTGCAAAATAGGGGCATCATCAGGATGAAAGAGAGTAAAGTTTGAACCTTCAAAAGATAATGCACCTGCAAAAAGGTCTTTTGCTCTTTTATTCGCTTCAAAAGCCTTAAAATCAACATCACAAGTGAGAATTCCAAACGGCACTTGCTCCATCACATTATGTAGAAATTGCAAACGCTCTTTTGCCCGTAAATATTTGCCACGTTCTAATGTGGTTATAGAAAATGACCATAAAAAATGTCCATCCTCTATTTTACTTCCCTGCAGGCTATAGCTTACTTTGCTATCATTAACAGCAGAAGTTAAAATTATATCACAACCTCCGCTTTCACGAAGTTTAGTTAAACTTGGTTTCAGTTTATTTTCATTGGCTTGATAGTCAGATTTTCTAAGGACACTCTCTAACACGCGATGTTCATGTAAAGGAGGTGTTCGAGGGTCAAACATATGCCCTTTTAGAAACTTTTCCTCAAATACAGGGTCTGCAAATACCAATTGCCCCTCATTATTTTCAATGGCAAAAGCAATGGAATCAGACTTTGCTTTCATCGTAAAATAAGAAAAGCGTTCACGATCTGAAATGATTTTTTTACGTAAAGCCCAAGAGTGCCATGACGTAACCAACGACAGAAGTAATATCCCACTACACGATACAAACACTAGTTCAATAGCCACATTTGCTTCCGACAATACTACGTAGCTAAATATACTTAAGCAGAATCCTGCACAAAAAAATAATAAATAAGAAAAGCGGTGAAAAAGAGAATGAAGCCTCATTATATTTTATTTATAACCTCGCATCACTTGAATTTTTGCTATTCGTTCCTTTTCCCCGATCCCGCAATCCATAAACATATGAAATCACTTCTGCTACAGGTTGGAAATGTTCCTCTGGAATATATTCATTAATTTCGGCGGTTGCATATAACGCACGGGCAAGAGGTGGGTTTTCAATCAACGGAATATCATTCTCTTCGGCTATCTCACGAATTTTAGCTGCAATATGATCTTGCCCCTTAGCCAAAACCTTTGGTGCGTCCATACTATCTTGGTCATAAGATAGAGCTACGGCAAAATGTGTTGGATTCGTTACAACGACATCAGCTTCTGGAACTGATTGCATCATACGTTCTGCAGCACGCTGCATCCTAATTTGACGCATTCTCCCTTTTACCTGCGGATCACCTTCGACATTTTTATATTCCTCTTTTACTTCTTGTTTTGTCATACGTAATTGCTTGATATGTTGATATCTTTGAAATGCGACATCAGCAATCGCAATGAAGAAAAGAATGATGAGAACAACCCCAAATAACTTAAGCAATAAAAAATATATTTCGTCTGGGAAATAATGAATATCAATTCCGGGCAAGGCTTGTAATAGTCCAAAATGCGGAATTAAAACGGCAGTTCCTGCCCCCCCTACGACGACAAGTTTTAGAATATTTTTCACAAACTCAACAAGTTGCTTCATATTCACTAATTTTTTTGCGCCTGCAATTGGACTTAGTTTACTAAGTTTTGGCTTTATACTTTCTACGGATACTAAAAACCCAAATTGAAAAATATTTCCCAACACCGCAATAAAAATAATAGCTAATAAAGGCCAAATAACAATGAATATAATGTCAAAAATCATATCAAATATATAGGCACCAATATCTGATTGATAAAAAGAGACCTCATGAACTTGCCCAATAAGAGGGGAAAGGCGATCTTTAATTTGCCCCAATGTATAGGGGCTTGCTATTGCAATAACCATAGCAGTACCAAAGAGCATCATCCATGTAGTGACCTCCTTACTGTTTGCAACAGTACCTTTTTCACGAGCCTTTTGTAATTTTCGGCCCGTGGGTTCTTCCGACTTTTCTGAACCATCAGCATCAGACATAGGTTAGTTCACGATCATAAAGGGAGCTAGGGATTCTACAAAGTAACGCATGAACCATAGTAAAATTGCAGATATAATCAAAGCAAAAAGTATAATACCTAAAATAATCTGCACCGGCATCGCCACAAAGAAAATTTGAAGTTGCGGCATAAGACGAGCCATCAATCCTAACAATACATTATACAACAAAGATGCTAATAAAAACGGAGAGGCAAATTGAATCCCCATAATGAAACTTCTAGAAACTATTCGTGCTATGGTTTCTGACATATCTTCAACAATAGGCACGACTCCTGGTTCAAATAAATAATAACTATCAACAGCAGCCATAATGAGGAGATGGTGTGTATTCGTGACGAAAATTAATGCTGTCGCACATAAGGTCAAAATTACCGTATGAAGTGCCCCTTGACCTTGCATCATGGGGTTAAAGGCCATTGCGGCTGCAAATCCCGTAACAAATGCGATCACGGTGCCTGTAGTTGCCAACGTAAATACCAAAATACGCATAATAGATCCAATAAAAACACCAATCAGGATCTCGCCTAAGATCAATAAAAAGATCATCGTTATATTGGCAGGCATTTGAGGTAATAAATCACGAACGACAGGCATTAAGATTACAGAAAGCAACACGCCAAACAACAGCCTTATTTGCGGACTTATATATGTCTCCCCAATAGTGGGCATTTGCATCAAAATTACACCGATCCGACAAAAGACCAGTGCAACGGCAAAAAATTCCTGGGGAACTAAAATATTATACATAGTGACCTGTTACCAGATTCGCAGATAATAAGATTAATTAAAATCCGCCACCACCAATGATTCTATCACCAACTTGCGTCATAAAATCTTGCAATAAGGTTAACATCCAAGGCAACAACACAAGCAATGACAAAAAGACAGTCACAATCTTAGGGACAAAGGTCAGTCCCATCTCTTGAATCTGTGTAAGTGATTGAAATACAGCAACAACCAAACCAACAGCCAAACCAACAAGCATGACTGGCAACCCCAATTTTAGAAGCAAAAAAATTGCCTCACGGGCATAATCTAGCACTTCTTGTTCGGTCATAAGGTCTTTCGTTTATAGGCGATAATTACTGTCTGCATAAAAAATAAGGCGCTTCGCACCCATCTGTGAAGAGAATAATGCTTAGATAGGCATTTTTAGGATTTCTTGATAGGCACGAATTACTTTATCACGTACATTAACCACTGTTTGCAAGGTTGCTTCAGCATTTGCAACGGCTGTTACAACATCCGTCAGATCAGCTTTTCCGCGCATGGCATCTTGGGAAACAGTTTCGGCCTGCCTTGTACCTTCGATAGCATCTTGTGCTACGCCCTTTACCATATTCAAAAATTGGCTACTAGGTTCTGTTGTTGCAGATGGCTTCGCCGCAGACGCATCTCGAATGGTCTGTAAAGCATTTGTTCTATATGCTGCAGCAGCCTGTGAAGCTGAGATATTAGCCATTTTTCTCTCCTATGGCATATCGACATTAAATCGGCAAAAAGGGTCTCTCTACCCTTGGAAAATTAAATTTGCTCTCCAACAAAAACAACATCCACCCCAATAACGAACAATACTAGCATGTTAAAAAAATTATCTCAACAAATTAACCGTACTATTTATCATTGTTTTGGTGGCCTCAATTACACTTAGATTTGCCTCATACGAACGTTGTGCCTGACGCATGTCCATCATTTCAACAAGTCCATTCACATTAGGGCGTTTATAATACCCCTCAGCATTTGCTGCAGGATGGCCTGGATCATATTCTAAAGAAAAAGCAGACATATCTTCGCCCACATTTTTAACTTTTACTAAATCCGTTTGTAACGCACGATCTAAATGACTTTGAAAAGTAATCGTTTTGCGACGATATGGGTCACCGCCGGGAGTTTGAGCCGTAGAATCTTTGTTAGCCAAGTTCTCTGAAATCACGCGTAAGCGTGTGCCTTGAACTTGCATTCCTGATCCTGCAACAAAAAACGCTGATTTTAAATTATCCATAATCTCTCTCCTCTACCCACTAAGTAACTTACTGTTTACCAAGAGCGATACGATATAAGCCCATATATTTTTTATATAGGTTAGTCGCCACTTTATGATCGCTATTAGTTGAGTTTAATTTCATCATTTGCTCTTCGATAACAACACGGTTGCCATCAGGAGAGATTTCATAACCACCAGCTCTTCTATCCAAGTCATAAGAATTGGCATCACTAGGGGCAGATACATGGCTTGCATGAGTTCTTGCCATACTAGGGCGTGGTGTTTCAAAACCCATTGTCTTTTTAAAATCTAAAGCCTTCAAATCACGAGCAACATAACCCGGAGTATTTGAATTTGCCATATTCTGAGCCAATACCGACTGACGTTGTGTTAACCAGCTCATTTTCTCATGCATCATGCCCATTAAGGCTGTAGATTGTAATGACATTGTTTCTCTCCTAATTGATAAGCACCTATCTCCATAAGCATTGCTCATCTTGTCTCTTCATTTTTTCTCGAGATTACATAAGCAATTAGCGGGCCAGTTTTAAAAGGTGTTGAAAATTTCTTTTCCAAACTGGCTTTTTCTGTTATTTTTTTTGAAAGAGGGAAAATCATGAAGCTTGATAAAAAATCAAATTCTTTAAGTAAAAAGAGCAAACAAGAAATAAACGATGAAGACGATGAAACACCTTCTGCGGTTGCTTTGCGTTATGATCCAGAAGATAAAGAAGCAGCACCTGTAGTACTAGCAGCAGGGCAAGGGGAGATTGCTGATAAAATAATGGAGCTTGCCAAAGAGAACGATATCCCCATCCACAAAGATCCAGATCTTGTAGCGTTACTAGCTGCAAGCGATGTTGGCGATGAGATCCCTGTAGAGGCATTCATTGCTGTAGCTGAGATTTTAAAATTCATTTATGAAAAAAACGGCACCTCAATACCTACCGCACCATAAATACTTGTCGTCTCATTAAATCCCTTACTTCTTCGCATGGCATATCGTTTCAACATCCTAATATCATTGCGCCTCATAAACTTATACTTTCCCTAAAGAAAGAATCAGTACATAATTTAATTAAGAATATTTCGATGCATAACCTTGGCGGTTTTTCATAGTCAAGTTGTAATATATTTACTATGCTATGTATCATTTTGCGCAATTAGAATGGACGGGTGCGTTATGTCACGCGAGGAAATCGAAAATACAATCAATGATATGCTAGACGAAGTATATGAAGCACGCATTGGTATGCCACAAGGACATGTGCCCGAATTACATGATATCGCGGGTAGATTAGCGAATCTAACCGCCGATGTACTTAGTTTACCAGATGAAGATTCCATTTTGATGAAGCCGCTTCTCCAAGAATTACGAGATGATCTTGAAACTCTCTCTTGGGAAATGGGTGAAATCTCACGGCGTCTTCGTGGTGGAGAAGAAGCTGATAAGATCTCTATGCCTTCACCTTTCGAAGAAAAAGAGGCGTCTGACGATTCTTCTGAACCAGCATCCAAGTAACATTACAGATAAGGTGACTTTAAACGATGGACGGCGGAATGGGCTACGCAGAATTCCTTCGAATGGTCATTGCATTGCTTTTTGTTTTGGCTCTGATCCTTAGTGGTCTTTATATCGCAAAACGTTTCGGCAAAGGCTGGGGATTACAACATATCCCCCTAAATAAACGACGCCTAAAAATCGTAGAATCTATTTCACTTGGCCCTAAACAACGGCTGTTAATTATCAAGCGCGACGACACAGAACACCTCGTCATTATCGGGAATGATAATTCCACAATAGTTGAAAAAGATCTTCAATCGACATCCCTTGACGACAACGAGATAATAAAAGCATGACGAAGTCTAGCAACATACAGCAGCCACGCATTTCCGATAAAAAACAAATCATAAAAGATAGTTTTAAATTCAGTCTAGCTGCTGGTTTCTTCACATTTGCAATTATGTTTCTTGTTCACGGCACGGCTATGGCGCAGTCCATTAATATTGACATTGGCGAAGGTGGCTCGGTTACAGGGCGTTTAGTACAAATTGTCGCATTAATGACGGTGCTTTCTCTGGCTCCATCTCTTATGATTATGGTCACCAGCTTTACCCGTCTCGTCATTGTTTTATCCCTTCTTAGAACAGCACTTGGTACACAAGGCACACCACCAAACACTGTTTTGGTCAGCTTAGCCTTATTTATGACCTTATTCATCATGCAGCCTACTCTAGAAGAAGCATATAACAATGGCATAGCCCCATTGATCGAAGAAGAAATCACTGAAGAAGCAGCATTAGAAAGAACAATCGCGCCATTCCATGACTTTATGCGCCGTCATGTACGTGAAGCAGAATTACAATTATTTATGGATATCGGTAAATTTGATGCTGTTGAAAACCCTAAAGACATTCCTATTCGTGCCCTAATACCCGCCTTTATGATTTCAGAATTAAAGCGCGCCTTTGAAATTGGTTTCTTATTATTTGTACCATTTTTGGTTATTGATATGGTCGTTGCATCCGTATTGATGTCTATGGGTATGATGATGCTACCACCGATCATGATTTCAATGCCATTCAAGCTTATTTTCTTTGTACTAGTGGATGGTTGGTATCTGGTCGTGGGCAGTTTGGTTAAAAGCTTCATACCCTAAAGAATCTAGTTTAAAATTTTTAACCTTTTACCCATTCGCCGCAGGTGTGGTAGCAGGTTTCTGTGCATCTGCAGGCGGTATTCCCATGCGATCATCGGCACGATTTAGCAATTTTTCTCTATAATTATTAACAAAGGCATTGAACATATCACTATTTGCCAATTGTCTAATCATGTCCTGAAGCTTCTCTGGGCGTTCCGCATTAACTGGAGTTGCGATAAAGTTATAAGCATTAGCCAAAGAACTATATTGCATAGCTGGGCCATAAAGTTCATGCAACAATGCGATACCTTCTTCGTCTTCATTAAGCCTTAAGGCCACAGCCCAATTCAAGACGAATCCAGATTTTTCATCATCGATGCCTTCTTCAGTATCCTCTGGTGGATTACCAGCTAGACTTTGTAGAACACGTGATACTTCGGACCAATTTTCTTCAGCCCAAAACATATCACGACGCAACATATCTGCCTCTGTTGAAACATCCCCAGCCAACAATTTAATCGCTTCTGTTAAATCCCCAAGTTCGAACGCTGCCTTAGCACGTAATCTACGGCGATCAGCCTCTAGGCCCTCATCAAGCTCTAAAGATTGAGAAGCATTGAGAGCACGAATGGCATCCTCCGCTTGACCATCGATCAAATGCACAAGTGCTAGCTTAGCTCCAACTCGTGCACGTTCATCCCCTTGTAAACGGAAACGTACTTGATGATCCAACAAAGAGGCTGCACGATTTAACAAATCCACGGCAATCAAACGATCGGCCAATTTTTCAATCATCTCGTCCCCATCAGGGCCCGATGGGGTTAATTCTCGGAATTCATCATAAATAGCAAGAGCTTTCAACGGAGGTAGTCGATCTGCACCACCATCTAAATAAAGTTCAACGAAGATATTTACCATATCTTCTGCCATTTTTTTGCCTAATGGCGATTCAGGATAATAAGTAACAACCGTTTTCATAATATGAAGGCCATTACGATAATCCATATTATCAAAGTGTAATTCAGATAAACGTCTTAAAACCGCCAGTTCAAAATTATCACCACGCCAGCGATATCGAAGCTTATCAAGAATATCAATAGCTTCTTTAACCGTCATAATCTCTTGTTTAAGATTTAAGTTCACCAATGCATATTGCGATCGAACAGCATTAAACAAATCATCGCCATCACGTAATTCCGTCCACATATCACTTGCTTGATCCAAATTATTTTTGGTTAAAGCAATACGTGCTAAATGATAACTTAGGGAAGCGATTTGGGATCGATTAAGGTCTTCCGTATCTTTATCTAACTCTTTCAACCAACTCTCCGCCGATCGTAAATCACGATTAGCAAGCGCAGCTTCAGCCCGTAGCATGGCTAGTTTACCTTTTAACGGATAGGGATAGCGCAGCAATAATGAATCACCAGCCCTGAAATAATCACCGGCAAGCTTCCAATCGCCTAGCTCCGCTAAAGTAGCTCCACGCCAAATAGAAGCCTCTGTGAAGCCATCTAAACGCGGATCATTCAACGTTTGACGTGCCTGAACATAATCACGGTTTAAGAAATGAGCCACACCAACAAGTGCCCGAAAATCTGGGCGTGTTTCCAAGGCTTGTTCGTGGGATGCTATCATACCCAAAACACCTTTAGCTTCGGGTCCTCGACCATGTGCTAAATAGAAATGAGCTAATTTCATACGTGCAGAATTCTTTTCACCTGCGGGTAATTCATTGATGGCGGTAATGAATTCTTGTAGATCTTTTTGGTAATTGTCCGGGCCATTCTTCAACCATGCTGAGAAATTGAATAGTCTTTTCGATGATAATTGTGAAAGATCCGATACCGGTGCTTCTGGAGAAATCGCAGAAATATGAAGTCCATCAGGGTGATGCAATAAGAAGCCATCAAGATCACGTTCGAATAAAACGTCATCAGCAAGCGGTTCAATTGCAATGCCTTGTGCGGAAGCAAGAATTTGGAACTCTGGATAAGCCCTCTGCCCTCTCACACCCACACCAGGCTCTTTCATTGTTGCCACACGAAGTGTGTCACCAACATCAGGATCAGGAACATTAATCAAAGCCCCTGGTTCTGCCGATGGGAATGCCAAATGCGGACCTAAGTCACCATCAACTTCCGCTTGGATCGTTGCCTGTATTGAAGGAACGACAGGGCCTTGCCTAAATTCAAAAACCCAATCAAATCCCTCTTTTTTGGCTACAGGATTGATATTTGGTAACGTTTTAATGCGAATAACGGTTGCGCCACTGATCGGCAATTGCTCAATCCGCTCGATCAAAGGGCTTCCTTGCTGGCGTAAAGGTGTTAAGTCAATGGGAGAACGCTTATCAAAAACCACCCATATGTTCGAACCGCGCCTAAAAGCAGCAGCGCCTACATTCTCTGGCCATTGAAAAGTCAAAGATACAGGTGGAGGAGCATTAGAATTATTTATTAGTTTTTCTTTTCTTTTCTTCTCAGCAAGACGTGCAGATAATTCTTCTTGATCCGGCCTGAGCAAAGTAATCGTTTGTTCTCTTTCTGCTTTCTCCAAGGCAGCTTCTTCTTCTGCAATACGTGTAGCATCCAATTCCGCAGCCTTAGCAGCTTCAATTGCCTTTTGCTCTTCAGTTAAATTTTCCCCAGAAGGTTTGAGTTCGTTAGCTGTAGGTTCTTCAGTAAGACTTAAACTTGGTGTAGCTTCAAGAGTAGGCACTGCAACAGGTTTCTTATCCGTTTCAACTTCGGCTGGTTGCACCACTTCTGGAGCGCTCCCTTCCTCGACAGGAACACTTGGTGCAGCTTTAACCTCTGGTATATCTTGCTTTACTTCTGGCGCGACAGCTGTTTGTGGCAAGGCCCCAGCAGGCCCTTTCACTAAATCTACGACAACTTTGTTGCCCGACTTAAAATGTCGTATGGTCGTTCCTGACGGTGACGACAAAGAAAAACTTGTATTGCTACCTTCTTGGGTTGATTTTAACTGTCCATATCCATCAGGTAATTGTCCTGAGATCCCATTTAAATCAAATGACGCAGGTGCCTGAAAAGACATCGATAAATTACCAGCATCCATATTTGCTGTATAATTTGTCGGCGTGGCCCAATCAAAAACCATGCGAGTGAATTCTTCATGCTGCCCTATTCGAACCCTAATAGGTGCTGTTGTTGCGGTATTATTAGGTTGGCTTGTTGCTGTTACATCTGCAACTTTACTAATTGGTTTCAAATCAACAACAACAGATTGTCCATTTTTAAAACTGCTTACATTAATGCCTTGCTTTAAAGGAAACGTTAGGGTCAAGCCATCTGGAGATATTTCCCCTGCCCCAATATATTTGGCAAGCTGATCCCCAATCGGTGCCAATGAGGCATCAAAAGGTTTGGAAAATGATATAACTAATTTGTTGCCTTGAACGACAGAATTCATTTCAACAGCAGATTGCCAATCAAAAACAATTCGGCCAAAATCATTATGAGCCCACGCACGAAGACCCACAGCCTCCTGCGCTAAAACAGGTGCCGTTGAATAACTTAGAATTTGAAGTGCAAACGCAGCAGGAAATACCGTGCTCCGCAGTACATTTTTCAAAACTCTAGACATATATCCCCCAGTAACAAATTCACCAGTAAACTTCCTTTTGATTCTAGCATGTTATTCTTAAACCATCCAATATTCTCATTACTTTGCCGCTTCTGGATAAATAACCAAGTCGACCCGTCTAGCAAGGCTTTTCCGCTTTGTTTCCGGTATTTTAGAATTTATATGTTTATAATGCCCACTACCATGCCCAATTATAGTTAATTCATTTTGATATCCAACATCATTCAAGTAGGTTGCAACAGATAAAGCCCTAGCAAGGGATAGCTCCCAATTACTTGGATATACGGCTGCATTTGTCGGAGTATTGTCCGTATGCCCAGAGACGACAACTTGATTTCCAAATTGTGACATCACAGCAGCAAGGTTAAATAATGGTTTTTCAGCTTCACTGCTGATAATGGCACTTCCCGTAATAAACAATGAATCCGATGGTAGTGATAAAATCACACGATCATCTAACAAAAGTACCTTTGAATCACTTAGGAATGGATCTGTTGAAAACTTTTCAGTTAAAACACGCATTAAATATTCAGGTGCTTGGGCTGGTTTTATAGATATTGTTTCAATCGATTGTGAAGAGACAGGAGCAACCTTCTTTACTACTTCATCTTTTTGAGCCCGTGTTATTTTCGAAATAACTTTTTCATATTCTTCCGTTTTCAAAGTGGACATAGAAAATAACATCACAAAGAAAGCAAGCAACAAGGCGCTTACATCAGCAAAACTCAATAACCATGACGGTGCTTTTTCCACATCATCTTCTTCTTTGCCGCTACTCCCTAACATGGTCACAATGAATCCTCCACCCGTGAGGGAACTATTGCACCATCATTCGCAGGAACAAGATTATTAAAGTTAATATAGGCGCTTTCATTTGGGTGCACATAAAACCGAATTCTTAATTGTTTTGGGTCAGCGTGACGCAATCCTATTGTTATAGCAGATGGCGGTGCACCTGCTTCTGAAAATTTATTTGCCACAGTTGAAACCCGTGCAAAGGCCAAAGCTCTACTGTCTTCATCAAATTCAGCAAGATCAATTTCTTCAGGATTAACGTCATATGCAGGAACCTCAATATTTGTCGGGCTCACATTTTGTGGCGCTGTCGTCTTTATACGTTCTAGCGCCTCTACCCCCATCAAAAATTCCATCTCTATGGTACTATCTTCGATGCGTGCAGAAAGAGCTGAAGAAACAGCTTTCAATAAATTCTTTCGATCATTACGCATAGCGATAGCCCCACCAACGAACAGATCATTCACATGCATACTCAATTGCATCATGGATCCATCTTGCAATGATTCAACTTTGGTCAAAGGAACAGCTGTTACCCATAAGGTCTCAATACTTTCCATTACTTCTTTAGCATCGGGCACCGCCCCTAATGTAGAAACAAAAATTTGAGCCTTCGTCTTCTCATCTAATTCTGTTTTGAAAGTAGAGGTCACAGATTTAATCACTTGACGTGCTTTAGCCTCTTCAAATGTAGATAAGGTATTCAGCAAAATAAA
Organism: uncultured Curvivirga sp.; assembly: GCA_965602285.1. Classification (GTDB taxonomy): domain Bacteria; phylum Pseudomonadota; class Alphaproteobacteria; order UBA8366; family Aestuariispiraceae; genus Curvivirga. Next base: position 12,164 of record CBFCZA010000007.1, read on the forward strand.
GAATGCCAGCAATAGCAGGAATAGGCTCAAAAACATAATTGGGCCCATTTCCTTACTTTTAGCCTTTTTCGGCAATTCAGTATCTTCTGTAAACATTAAAAGTCAGCTTTTGTTCAGGAAATTAAATTCTTCATTAAAGAAGCTGTAATAATCATACACAGTTTCGCGAATCTCAAAAAGCAAAAATAAGGATTAAACAAGAAAAAAGGCATACAAAGTTAATTGTACGCCTTAATTCTTTAAAATGTTCAAGTAATCAAAAGTAAAACTTAGAAGTTTCCGATAACACTTGTTAATTTTGTTTTTAATGTCGCCGCATTGAAAGGCTTAACAATATAGTTACTTACGCCAGCTTCTTTAGCCGCAATAACGTTTTCCGTCTTACTTTCAGCTGTAATCATGATGAATGGCATGTCGCGCATTTTTTCATCTGCACGAACTTCACGAAGCAACTGGATACCTGTCATAGGCTCCATATTCCAATCAGAAATTACAAGACCATAATCTTTAGCACGAAGCTTAGACAAAGCGTCACTTCCGTCTGTTGCTTCATCAACATTATTGAAACCCAACTGCTTCAACAAGTTGCGGATAATACGCAACATCGTCTTGTAGTCGTCGACGATTAAGATCTGCATATTCATATCTACAGCCATAACGATCCTCCGATTGGCAAATTTATTAAGCTATTGAAGCAACCCCCAATGGCACCTTCAACCTCACCCTAACTTTAGGGAAACTATAATTCCTGATTAAATTTACAGCGTGATAGCAGGAAGGGCAACAAAGAAACTCACTCAAATTAAAAAAAAACTCTTATTTCGTGAAATATTCTTAATTAATAAGCTCTTCGGCCCCATCCACATCATCTACTTCGGCTAATTCTCGCGTTACAAGACGTGCTTTTTCTGCATTCATCGCTGCCATAATAGAAGCGATAGACCGCTCCTTCATGCCACGGAATACCTGAACGAGAGTATCCATATCCATTTCATTGAAGATCTTAGCAGCAGATTTGGGCTTCATATTCGTATAGATCTTCACCAACCGCTTGGCTTCATCTGTTTGTTCTTTTTTATACGCCTTCAATAATTCTTCAATTGATTTCTTAATTTCTACCAATTGCTTTTGCTTATCAAGTAATTGTTGTTCGGCACTACGTAATAAAGCTTCTCTTTCGCGAACAATAATTTCACGCTTATTCAATGTCTCTCGACGAGCTACTAAATCATGGAGCAATCTAATTTCTCCAGGGCTCATATCCCCAAAACTACCCGATGAAAAATAATCATCCTCATCTACAACTTTGGCTGGTGCCATACCCTCTGGCGTTCCATTCTCCGAGACAGCAGGCTCATCATCAGCCTCTTCTAGGGTTGGAATATCACCTTCAACAGCTGGAGCCCCAGCCTCACCTGTTGCATCTTGGGCTGAAGCCTTACCACTGTTAGCTAAAGCAAGGTCCATTGCAGTGAATTTTTCTGACTTAGTTTCATCTGTTGATACACCAAGCCACATATCACCAACGCGCACAGAAATCATCATCAAGACAATTCCTAAAAACAACGGTAATAAACGGAGCTTGAATGGTAATTTCATATCTTATCGCATCCCACGAAGGGCTTTTATCAACTCTTCTTTGCTTTTGGCTTTAGATTCTTTGGCATCTTCACTTGGCGTATTGCTTACACTAAGTTCTTCTTGCTGTTGCCTCAAAATTGGTTCGTCACTAGCAATGTCATGCCCACCTGCCTCTACAGAATCAATTAAACGCGCCAAACGTTCTTCTAGATCCTTATCTATTTCTGCATCTAAATCTGAGACATCTTCTTTTGCAGCAGAAGGCTTTCTAGACTTTGATTTCTTCGCCGAAGACGGCCCAGTTCCATAGCCCGAACTATAGCTGGCAGATTTTTTCGACGCCTTGCGTCCGCGCCCTTGGGCTGGACTACCGTCAACAGAATGTGCGATATGTTCTGCACGCTCGATCAAATCAACAAGGTCAGCTTTCAAGGCTTTCGCCTCTAAAACTGCTTCATCAATAGATAGTGTAGCATCCCGAGAACGATTTCTGATGCGGACGAGTGCTTCTTCTGCTTGATTTGTAGAAGTTACAAATTGAGTCAACAGCGTCTGCAACTCAGCTTTGCTTTGTTGTAAAATACCAATATTTCGGTTTAGTTTCACAGCATAAATTAAAACTGCCACTAACAAACCGACAAAGGCTACATCAAGAAATATTTCAATAAAATCCAAGTTCATAAAACCAATATAGCATATTTTTTAAATTAGTCAGGATCAATTTTTCGATCCAGCTTCACCGCGATATTTCCCGCCTTTTGACCAACAAAGCCTTTAAACACAGGAATTTGACCACAGCGCAATTCTACCATTGAATCTTGGGTTGCTTGCAATTGCAAGAATGTACCCACTCTCCAGTCGAGAACTTCTGTTAGACTACTCGTAAATTCATCTAATACAACCTCAATCGGCACTTCCGTGAACCAAAGTTCAGTCGCTAGATGGTTTTCCCAAATACTATCACGTCCAAACTTCTCACCCATGAACATTTGAAGAAGTAATTCACGTACAGGTTCCAATGTCGCATAAGGTAGCATTAATTCTAAACGACCGCCACGATCTTCCATATCAATACGGAAGCGGGCCAAAATCGCAGCATTCGCAGGACGCGCAATAGTCGCGAAACGGGGATTTGTCTCAAGACGATCAAAACGCATGGTCACACTAGACAACGGATCAAATGCCGCAGATAAATCAGCAAGCACAACACTGATCATGCGCTCAACAAGGTTACGTTCAATCGTCGTATAAGGACGCCCTTCAATACGCATAGCAGCAGTACCACGGCGACCACCAAGTAACACATCAACAATAGAATAAATAAGACTACTATCAATTGTAATCAAACCATAGTTATCCCATTCTTCCGCCTTAAAAACCGTCAACATGGCAGGCAAAGGAATAGAGTTTAGGTAATCACCGAAACGAATCGAGGTTATATTATCTAAACTAACTTCCACGTTATCAGAGGTGAAGTTACGTAAGGAAGTAGACATCATACGTACAAGGCGATCATATACGACTTCCAACATAGGTAGACGTTCATAGGATACCATGCCGGAATCAATAATGGCCTCAATACCAGATTGATTGCCCTCACCATCACCACCATCTTGAAAACCAAGAAGACTATCGATTTCGTCCTGATCCAATACACGCGCCGCAGCGGCGCCCATCGAGGGGTCAGGTTCATCTTCTGCCATCGCCGCCCATTCAGCAGCAAGAGCATCATCATCTTCTTCTTCGATCTCTACATCAGCATCTTCATCAGCCATGTTACAAGCCTCGATCTTTCTACGGCATCGTCGTTTTCATCAACTGCGGCTTTGTATTAAAACCGAGGAGGAAACAGGTACCTGTTATCTGGTGCTATATTTTAAAAGGTAAACGATACCTTCGCCATATATTTTTTGCTTTGTGGAATAGTCATATTCATTTCAACAAACAAAATATAACTGCCCGAAATCAGTAAAGCAAAAGCTGCGCCAACTTTTAAAAACAATAAATAAAAGAATACTTAACTTATTGAATAATCAAGTCACTAAATAATACATCGCGCGCCTGAACAGGTTGAATGGCCTTATTTACACGATCCAACAATTCTTCCTTAATACGATAAACGCCTTGGCTACCTTCAAGCTCTTCTAAACGTAACTCTCTCAAGAAAACTTGGAAACTATCCACGATGCGTGGCTTCAATCTTTCGATATGCGCTTGTTCTTCTAAAGAACCAATTTCTAATGATACTTGCAGCTTCAAGAATTTTTGTTTGGAGCCTGGCGATCGTAATGTCACGAGAATTTCATCCAGCGGCAAAAAAATACTTGGGGCGTCAGCCACAGCAATAGGTGCTTCGGGGTTCGCGGCGGCTTGCTCTTCATCACCACCACCAAAAAGAGGATCTAGTAATCCCGACATGAATAAACCAACGCCAATACCGACGACTAGTAACAAGGGTAGTAAAATAAACAGAACCAGCTTGCGTCCACTAACTCGCTTCTTTCCACCTTCTTCTAATTCTTCTCCGTCACCTTCTTCGGCCATGCCAAACGTCCTTAAATATATATGCGAATGGATAATGTTACCCAATTCTCTTTAAATTGCAAAAGTTACACGCATAAATCAATCATAATAAACAAAATAATCATAAATATTCACAATTATAACTTAATAATTATTACCTATTATTACTTATAGCATCAACTTACATCCTTTTTAAATATGATTTCCGCTTCCTTCACGAGAAAAACATATCTCACAAGAAAAAAATGCCTGAAAGGGCTCCCTCCCCCCTAAATCAATAGTTACTTTTGGCTTAAGTTCATCAGAAACAACTTCATCAAAACAAAAATATTGATTACTTTCAATACCTTAATGTTAGTTGGCACGAGTAATGCTTAGTTAGGTTCGAGAGATATCGACCTGAGAAATCGATGAACACGAGAGAAGAGAGGAACAGCATCATGGAAAATAGCGCCTTTATCGCTTTATCAAGACAGTCCAGCCTTCGCAACGAGCTTAATATTGTAGCAAACAATATCGCAAATGCGAATACACCTGCCTACAAACGCGAAGGAATGCTCTTTCAAGAGTTCCTAATAAAACCAAAACACGACAATCAACAATTCTCTTTTGTTCAAGATGTAGGCTTAGCCCGCGACTTATCAGACGGATCATTAAAAACAACAAATAACCCATTTGATCTTGGCCTATCAGGTGATGCCTACTTCACAGTAGATACGCCGATGGGTGAACGATACACCCGTAACGGCCGCTTCCAAATGGATGCTGAAGGAAATTTGGTTACCAACCAAGGATATAAAGTTTTATCTGGTGGTGGTGCAATCAACATTCCCCAAGACCAGGGCCAAGTCAATATATCTAAAGATGGAACCATCTCAACAAGCGCAGGAGAGGTCGGTAAAATCGATGTTGTTAAGTTCGAAAATCCCCGCGAAATGAAAAAAGCAGCAGGTGGCCTTTACTTAACAACCCAACTACCAGAAGCAACAACGAACTTCACGGTTCACCAAGGCATGTTAGAAGAATCCAATGTTCAGCCAATTTTAGAGCTAACTCGGATGATGACTGTTAATCGTGAATATTCTTCCGTACAAAAATTCACTTCCGCTGAGGATGAGCGCGTTAAAAAAGCCATCCAACGCCTAGGATCTTTTTCATAATACATTAAGTTGAGGACAAACCAATGAGAGCTTTAAATATCGGTGCAACAGGAATGCTAGCTCAGCAACTTAATGTTGAGGTCATTTCAAACAATATTGCGAACATGAACACAACAGCATACCAACGCCGTCGTGCAGAGTTTCAAGATTTACTTTACCAAAACCAACGCCGTCCTGGGGCAGCATCTTCCGATACAGGAACAATTGTCCCTACAGGCATTCAAGTAGGTTTAGGTGTAAAAACAGCTTCTGTTTATCGTATTACAGAACCGGGTAACCTTACGTTAACCGAAAACTCTTTGGATTTAGCTATTAACGGCGAAGGTTACTTCCAAGTAACGATGCCAAGTGGCGAAACTGCCTATACTCGCTCTGGCTCTTTTCAATTAGATAACAGTGGTAATTTAGTTACAGTTGATGGCTATACAATTGAACCTGGCATTACAATTCCATCCAATGCGATTGATATTACAATCAATTCAAGTGGTGAAGTTCTTGCAGAGATCGATGGACAAGTAGCAACTTCAAACTTAGGTCAACTTAGCCTATCAACATTTGCCAATGAAGCAGGGCTGATCGCAACGGGGGATAACTTATTCCTTCAAACTGCAGCCTCAGGTAACCCGGCAAGTTCTACCCCCGGCAGCACAGGTTATGGCACAATTCAACAAGGGTTCTTAGAAACTTCAAACGTGAATGTTGTGGAAGAGATCACAAACCTGATCACAGCCCAGCGCGCTTATGAGATGAACTCTAAAGTGATCGAAACATCAGATCAAATGATGGGTACAGTAACGCAAATGCGTTAATTCAACCCTTAGATAATTAGAACAAGTTAGTTTGAAACGGTAGAAAATCATGAAAACGTATAACTTAAAATCAACAGTAGCGAGCATCATTCTAGGCACAAGCATGTGCCTAGGAGGACCCCTCTCTTTAACAGCGCCTTCTTTTGCTGCCTCAATCAGCACAGAAACCGCACCTGTTTTGTTGAAACGTGACGTGATCCTAGAGGGCAAAGACATCTTATTAGGAGACTTGTTCGAAAATGCAGGCGAGAATGCCCTTCGTGTAGTGGCAAAAGCCCCAGCACCAGGCCAACAAATGACCTTGCCAGCAACATGGCTTTGGCGCGTTGCTAAATTTTACAAATTGCAGTGGAAACCTACCAGCCGTTCTGATGAAGCAATCGTTACACGCGATAGTATTGAAATGGATCGTAGTTTAATTACGGAAACCCTACGCGATGCGATTTTCCAAGAAACAGGCGAAGATGAACTGATTGAAATAGAAATCAGCAATAGAATTCCTGAGATACAGTTACCATCAAATATTGATATGAGTGTTGGCCTTAAAAACTTTAAAATGACTTCTGATCATTCTCATTTCAGTGCTACTTTTGTCATCCCTGCGTCTGGTAAAACAATAGCCAAAGGAAAACTAACCGGCAAAGTGCATATGCTTATGGAAGTAGCCTTGCCAAATCGACGTATTCAAGCTGGTGATATCATTCGCCAACGCGACCTTGAAGTCGTTTCTTTACGCAGCAGAAAAGTATCACGCAAAGCCATTATTGATTTAGATTCCATTATTGGAATGCAAGCAAGGCGCACATTAACAGCAGGTCGCCCAATTCAAGCAAGCAACCTACAGCAACCTGTATTAGTTAAGAAAAATAAATTGGTTATCATAAGCCTTAATACAATGGGTATGTTGCTAACCGTCCAAGGCAAAGCCCTAGAAGACGGAGCACGCAAAGACGTCATACAAATTAAAAATACGCAAAGCGGTACAATTGTGGAAGCAGTGGTCACCGGGCCAAACTCTGTATCCATAAGCGCACCACTTCAAGCAGCAGAAATACAATAAGACAAAGCGTAGAACACGCGAACATTTGTGAGAGAATGGAGAGAGAAAATGTTAAATATTGAATCAAGAATCACCATACAAAAAACAGCAATTCGTTTTGCCGCTATTGCTTTACTCAGCAGCTCTTTGGTTGCCTGCAACACCTTATCAAAGCTATCTCAATTAGGCGAAGAACCAAAGATTAGTGAAATAGCAAATCCGACACATGCACCTGATTACAAACCAGTATCAATGCCGATGCCGATGCCTTCCAAAGCAAAATCAACTGCGAATTCCCTATGGCGCATTGGCAGCACAGCCTTCTTGAAAGATCTACGCGCAACCCAAATTGGCGACATTGTAACCGTTGTGATTGAAATTAATGACGAAGCCAGCATGGAAAACAGCAGTAATCGTACCAGGAGCACATCTGAAGACCTTGATATTCCAGGTTTGGCCGGCTTCCAAGGCGCTCTTGGCGCTGTTCTTCCCGAAGCTGTAACCACTGATAACTTCATGAGTCTCTCAAATGCTAGTGTTCAAGGCGGCACAGGAACAATTGAGCGCAAAGAAGAGTTAACCCTTACAGTTGCCGCCGTAGTGACCCAAGTATTGCCCAATGGAAATTTAGTTATTCATGGCCGCCAAGAAACACGCGTAAATTATGAAGTACGTGAATTACAAATTGCAGGTGTCATTCGCCCACAAGACATTACAAACTCTAACACCATCAGCTATGAATCTATTGCCGAGGCAAGATTGGCCTACGGCGGGCGTGGACATATTTCCGACGTTCAACAACCGCGCTACGGATCACAGTTGATTGATATCATCCTACCATTCTAAGGAATCCATAACACTCAACACGGAAATTACGTTCGCGCTCTTCTCTCACTCTCTTCTCTCAAGCGTACGTGATTTCAAACTCAGCAGGTCGGCTCTCCACCGACCTGCAATAAACAACCAAGATCGAAACAATAATATGTTTCAAACAATATGGAATTATGCTCGCGCTCTTCTCTCACTCTCTTCTCTCAAGCGTGCGTAATTTCAAACTCAGCGGGTCGGTTCTCCAACCGACCCGCTCTAGATACACAAAACAGTTCGCTGTTTTAACCATACGAAGTTACGCCCGCGCTCTTCTCTCACTCTCTTCTCTCAAGCGTGCGTGATTTCTATACCAAACGGGCCGGTTCTCCACCGGCCCGTTTATTTCTTTTCCATCCATTCAATAAAGCTTGCTA
>CBFCZA010000008.1:0-19869 GCA_965602285.1 uncultured Curvivirga sp.
CTGGTGAGCTTACATATGCGGTTATTCCTGAATTAGAACGTAAGCTTCTTGAGGCTGAGGCTGCCAATGATGAAGCCATGATTGATGAAGAGGTATTAGAAGAAGATATCGCTGCGATTGTGTCTAGATGGACGGGTATACCTGTTGATAAGATGCTTGCAGGAGAGCGTGAAAAACTTCTTGAAATGGAAAAGAATCTTGGTCGCCGGGTTATTGGACAAAAAGATGCAATCGTGTCTGTTTCCAATGCAGTGCGCCGTGCACGTGCAGGGTTGCAAGATCCAAACCGTCCTATCGGTTCTTTCTTATTTCTAGGCCCAACGGGTGTTGGTAAAACAGAATTAACCAAGGCGCTGGCTGAATTCATGTTTGATGATGATCAAGCAATGGTTCGAATTGATATGTCAGAGTTCATGGAAAAACATGCTGTGTCCCGTCTTATCGGTGCACCCCCAGGCTATGTAGGTTATGATGAAGGCGGCGTTTTAACTGAAGCTGTTCGTCGCCGTCCTTATCAAGTCATTCTATTTGATGAGGTAGAAAAAGCACATCCAGATGTCTTTAACGTATTGCTTCAGGTTCTTGATGATGGCCGTTTAACGGATGGTCAGGGGCGTACGGTAGATTTCCGTAATGTCTTGATCATTATGACTTCTAACCTTGGGTCAGAGTATCTATCACAGATGACAGAGAATGATACTGTGGACGATGCACGCGCCCAAGTTATGGAAGCGGTCAAAGGACATTTTCGCCCAGAATTTTTAAACAGATTAGATGAAATACAACTGTTCCAAAAATTAAGTCGTGAAGATATGACTGGTATCGTAGAAATTCAACTACGCCATTTACGTCGTTTGTTGGATGATCGTAAAATCACTTTAGAACTTACACCAGATGCAGAAGTTTGGTTGGGCAATAAAGGCTATGATCCTGTTTATGGTGCGCGCCCTCTTAAACGGGTTGTTCAAACCTATTTACAAAACCCACTAGCAACCAAATTGTTAGAGGCGTCTGTGAAAGAAGGTGAAACAGTCTATGTTTCTGTTGAGGGGGATGACTTAACCTTGAATGGGGAGCAAATAAAAGTCAAAGCGGCTTAATTCAAATCGAAAAACTGATCTGACAAAGGCTGGGTTTATAACTCAGCCTTTGTTCATTTAAACCTTAAGGGTGATACCATAGATTTGTTACGTTAAAACCTGCTTCGATAGGCCGAGGTTGATTTGTAATGTTGATTATTTTTCTATTCGCAAGCCCAGCTTGATCAATATTCCTTTGATTATGCTTTTTGAAAAGGGTTTGGAAGGTACCGTCGTCTATGATTTTTCGAAAGCCACTTAACATACGTTTACGTAATATAGGGTTCTTTGGGCTGACGTAAAAATAAGTGGCAAGCGGCATATATAAAGCCATATTTTTTTCAATGGTTAAGTTGGGATAGATGAAGCGTCTGTTTTCATATTCATCAAAAATTTCACTAATACCACGTGGGAAATAATCAAATCGCCCATTTGCCAACATTTCAAATAATGAATCATAACTAATGCTATCTACAACAGAAAAACCATATCTTTTAAATATTTCGGTACTGCTCCATTGTGACCCTTGGCCTAGGCTTAATCCCTGTAAATCTATTACAGTATTAACATTGTTTAATTTATTTTGAAGACTTTTCCGGATGAGTAAAAGGCGATATCCTAATAGTCCTTTTCGAATAGGAATTAAGATAGGAAGTGTTTTTTCTATCCATTCAGGTTTTGACGGAGCGGAATAGATATTGATTTCACCTTCAATAACCTTTTTAAGGGCGCGGTTTCGGCTAATTTTGGTGGGAAAATACGTAAGATCATGCGGGCCGAATACTTCGGTCGTTGCATCAAGAATAGAATTTAGAACAGCAAGAGGATAAACCTGCCGCAGGTCACTGGAATCCCCTTTGTTATTGGTCATTATTTTGATGGCAATTCGAGGGTCATTGGCAAAGCTAAGCGCGGGAAAAAGGGCACAGCTAAGAAGGCTGTAGATAAAAAACACCCTTAAATATTTATGGTTTTTCAGATTCAATGATTTTCCCCCACTGTACTACGTACACCTCATAATCCTCACCATATAATATTAATTTAAATGAAAAATGCAACAATTTATGTTTTCGTATAAAATCAATTGGTTATATGACTTTTGCTGCATGAATGACTTCCATAAGTTTATCATGGGGAAGGGCGATGGCCTTCCTATCATTAATACCAATCATATCTTGATTAACGATCATGGCGTCCAAAATCGCCTCTTCAGTTGCTTGAACGGTCATTAAGAATAACGGGTCAATGATCTCGTTGCTAAGGAAGTCAGTAGATTGTTTTGATGTACCTTCAAAGTCGACATGTTCATTCGCTGTAGAGAAAGCTACAAAAATATCACCAGATCCGTTACCGCCATAGGTTCCAGTTCGTGCCATACCCATGGGCACACGCTGGGCCAGTCGTTTGAGTTGATGGGGCATTAATGGGGCATCAGTTGCAATCACTGCAATCATGGAACCAAGGTCACCTTTTATGGTTTTAGAAGGCAGGTTGTGGTTCAGCACTTCATCAATATATTCATCAACAATTCGGTGTTCAGGGAAATAATTACCAATGGGCACGCCTAAAATTTCTAAGTCTGGGCGTCGGCCAAAATTTGATTGGACGAATACACCAACCCTATATTTCTCTCCTGCGAATTCCATCTCTCTAGACGCACTGCTGCTTCCACCTTTGAATTCGTAGGTTAGCATCCCTGTGCCACCACCAATGCTACCCATTTCAATGGGACCAGAAGTCGCGTTATTTAGGGCTTCAAAAACATGATGTTCTTTCACATGAAATCCATTGATGTCGTTGAGAACGCCATCAAAAGTTTCCCCCGCCATTGGTAATTGCCATGGGTTAATTTTAGTACCGTAATGTTCAACCATCCATTTCGCAGTGCTATCACGGCAAATACCCACAGAATGGGAGTTTGTTATGGTAATGGGGGTTTCTAAAAATCCCGACTCTTCGACCCAATGGCTGCCTGTTAATTCGCCATTACCATTGAAACTATGAACCCCTGCCATAACGGGGTTCCAACTTTTGCCTTTGCCTCTGGGTAAAATAGCAGTGACACCTGTACGGATGGGCCCTTTGCCGGGGGAAAGGGCACCTGCCCCTTCGATGATTGTACTATAGCCGACTTCAACTCCTGCAATGTCTGTGATGGCGTTAAAAGGACCGGGGGTGCCTTTAACCTTGAGGCCTAGTGCGCGTGCACGTTTTTTACCAGACGGTGTTCGAAGCCAATGGTTCGCCGAAGAAGTCATTTAATATATCCTGCAATTGATCGTTATTTCTATGTTTTAATTGTTACCCCGCACCGGGCATTATGGCTACCCCTGCGATGAAACTATGCCCATAAAGAAGGGCTGCAAATAAAATAACACTAGCAAGTACACGCCAAAGCCCAATGCCTTTCCAATCGACAGAGGATCGTCCTTGAATGCTTGCTAAGAAGGGGATTGGGGAGGTCGTTAAGGCAATGGTTCCCCAACTGCTTCCTCGTAATTTGCTTCGACGATAATCAATATGGAACATGCCGCCAATTGATAGAAACAATATGCCAAGGGATAAAGTAATGGTCGCCAGATCACCATTTGAAAACAAGTGCCCAACAGACCAAAGGCTGGTTGCCACAAGCATGGGGTGGCGGGATATGGTGGTAATCCCTTTCGCTTGTCCTGCATTGGGGTTCTCGTCGTTTAATAATTTCTCTCCACCTACAAGCGTTGGGTTGGGGCTGGTTAAGGCACACACTAAAAAGAAACAAGCAAACAACATAAGGAATAAGGTTATGAAACGAAATATAACTGGGGGTTCCCAAATGGGTTGGTAAAATGCGTTCCCATAGGACTTAACCATCCATGCAAAGGTGATTATACTTAAAAGGCTGTAACAAATAAGAAAGCCCTTTTTCCCTATTAGATTTAGTAGGGTTTCGCGTGCGGGAAGGCTTGATAATATAAAATGCCCTGCAACAAAAGCTATGGTTGCGATAAGAAAAGTATCTTCATTTTGCATTTTCTTTCTCCTAGTTTAACAATCCATCGTAAATGTTATTCCTAGTAAACTCATTCTTCTGTTGGACATTCTGCCATTATTCGGGGATAAAAAGCTATGGCTAATATTATGCGCCCTTTTTTAGACTTCGTTGCCCGCCGCCTGATGGGGTTTGGTGGCGATATTCCTGTGACTGAAGATGTACAAACATGCATTCTTTTAATGCAACAAGATCATGGGAAAATTGAGGTGGGGAAGCTGGTTGATTTGTTTTATTCAAATCACTCAAAAGATAGAATGGTAAGAGAAGTCTTGCAGGCTGCTCAAATTCTGGTAAATCAGGGGCAGTTAAGCGCATTTAACGATGATAAATCCATAGATCCCGTATATGGTGATGAAAGAACTATTCTTAAGGCACCTGATTTTGCGATGGTTTAAATAGCCAGATCCGACCATTAAATAGGTCGATTAATGGAACTGTAGCATCGTCCACTAAATAAAATTCGAATATAAGGAGCCATCATTATGGCCGACATTGATACAAATACAGAAGCAGAAGCCGAAGAAAAACCGTTAGATCCTATTGCGGATATTATTTTATCTATCCTTTCACGGATGGATAAAGGTGAATTGATTTCACCTGAAAATTTAGCAAAAGCAATCGCGGAAACCAAACGCAAACCTAAAGATGGTCCACAGCTATGGCGCCGCTATTTTAATGCAACAAAACAACAAACAATTTTTCTAGCGCGTAAAAAACGCCTTGAAATTATTCGTAAAGGGGAAGTTGCGGATCCAAATGATCTTAAAGGATTGTGGAAAGTGCGCGCGATCAAATAATCATATGCAATCATCAAATAAACTAGAGGCCTTCGTTTTAGGAATAGGCTTTTGTGTGCTTTGGAGTTCGGCTTTCATTGCAGGCAAATATGCGATCATTAGCGCCCCTCCGTTGGGCTTTTTAATGGTGCGGTTCTATTTTGCTGCAGGGTTGATGTTGCTTCTTATGCGACTATTGGGACACAAGAAACGTGCACCCATTGAGAAACGTGATGTTTGGATCGGATCGCTTCTTGGTTTATTGAATAATTCTGCTTATTTGGGGCTTTGTTTTGTTGCCTTTAAAACCACTGATGCAAGTATGGTGGCATTGATTGCCAGTGCGATGCCTTTGGTGACAGCAGTATTAGCCAAACCATTATTAGGTGAAGAGTTTACCTTGAAAAAAGCCTTGGGCTTAAGTCTTGGCATCTTTGGGGTTTGGTATGTGTTGCAAGGGCGTCTAGATTTAGCAGGCGGCCTTGATACATTTGGTATCAGTATTACGATATTGGCAACGGTTTGTCTTGGACTTGGAACGATTACCTATCGTAAATGGGGTGCTGGTCGCGATATGATGACATTGAATATGATTCAAATGTTCTCGTCTGCGACTATTTTACTGCCTTTTTCTTTCATCTTGGAAGATTGGGATATCTTCCGATTTGATGGATATTTTGTTGGTTCAATGTTATATTCTACATTTTTGATATCTATTGGTGGACTGTTAATGTGGTTCCGCCTGATCAAGTTAATTGGGGCAAGTAGTGCCAGTAGTTTTCATTTCTTAAACCCAGGAATAACCATGCTGATGGCATGGCTTATCCTAGGGGAAACGATTATTCTAAGTGACTTATTAGGCTTGTTACCCGTGGTCGTTGGTATCATCCTTGTGACATGGACAAGTAGAAATGTGGTCAAAAAAGTGCCAGCATAACTTACTTCAATATAACTTACTTCAATTTCGCCATTTCTTGGTCACGTAATTCTCTACGTAAGATTTTACCTACTGTTGATTTTGGCAACTCAGTTATAAAATCAATATGTTTTGGCACTTTATAGGCTGTTAGGTTTTCACGGCAGAATTCAAGAATACTGTCCTTGGATGGGTCCACACCCACTGTTGGTACAATGAATACTTTCACAGCTTCCCCAGATTTATCATCTGGTACACCAATGCAGGCAACTTCCATAACATCTGGATGGGCGGTAAGGATGGATTCAATTTCATTTGGAAAAACGTTAAAACCGGAAACCAGAACCATATCTTTTTTACGATCAACGATGTGGACATAACCATCTTCATCTATGATCGCAATATCACCTGTTTTAAGGAAGCCATCTTTGGTCATCGCATCTTTAGTCGCATCTTCGCGTTGCCAATAACCTTCCATGATTTGTGGGCCACGGGCACAAAGCTCGCCAGATTCACCAATAGGCATTTCATTTTCATCATCATCCAGAATTTTAAGTTCAGTTCCTGGTGGAGGAAGACCGATACTGGATTTGAAAGTAGAACTCTCTATAATGTTACCTGTAACAATGGGCGATGCTTCGGACAGGCCATAAGCCTGACAAATGGTAGCACCAGTTAACGCTTTCCATGCATCTGCAGTGGTGGGGATAATAGGTGTCCCGCCGCCAATACAAAAATCTAACCGTGAGAAATCTAATTTTTGGAAGGCTGGCACAAGAGGGAGCCCTGCAAAAATTGTATTCACGCCGTTGATTGCGGTGATGGATTTACCTTCCAATGCTTTCATGAAGCTATCAATATCGCGTGGGTTCGGAATTAAAATATTATTCCCACCAATATTAAAGAAGGTCAGAAAGTTAGCTTGTAATGCAAAAATATGATACAGCGGCAGGGCCGTAACCATCAATTCATCTTCTTCATCAAGGCGTGCGTTCCACCATGTGAAAATTTGCATAAGGTTATGAACAATATTTTTATGGCTTAGCATTGCCCCTTTAGATGGACCTGTAGTCCCACCTGTATATTGTAAAAATGCTAAATCGCTTAATGTAACTTCTACTGAAGTGAAGGAAGACGTAGCACCTTCATTTAGGGCATCTAGAAACCAAATTTTGTTCACAGAAATTTCGGTTAAATCCGGTTGCGTAGGTGCGTCTACGTTAAAATCTTCACCACCAATGACAATGACATTTTCAACGGCGACTTTATCTTGAATAGAGGCATAGGTACCTGATACTGGGCCAAACACCACCAGGCTTTTAACCTTTGCATCATTCAACTGATGTTCTAATTCTCGCGCGGTATAAAGCGGGTTTACATTCACCACAATCATCCCACACATATGGGCCGCAATCACGGTGATTGGAAAGGCTAAATCATTAGGGGTCATTAAGGCGATGGTATCACCTTTTTTCGCATTGAGATTATTTTGGAAATAGGCGGCTAAATTCTCTGCATGTTGACCAACTTCTTTGTAAGTCATTGAACGGCCTGAACATTCAAATGCAGTATTGTCTGCATATTTTGAAATGCTGCGCGTGAACATATCGACCAATGATCCATAAGGTGGTGTCGGATGTGTTTCAGGCATGCCTTTCGGATAAGATTTTAACCAAATTTTTTCCATGATCGTCCCTATTCTGCTCTATCGTATCGCCATCATTTTTGATGATCTTTAAGTTGTTAGAATATAGCAGATATTGTTATTTCAGGACAAATAAAAAAGGCTCTTTTATATAAGAACCTTTTTTAAAATCATTGCGTTGCAATTTTTTAGTTTGATTAAAGCTTAGGTGCAGTAATACCATTTTGTTGGCATGCTGCCGTTAATGTATTTGCCAATAAACATGCAATGGTCATGGGTCCAACGCCGCCCGGTACAGGGGTAATAGCAGATGCACGTTCTTTGGCAGAAGCAAAATCCACATCGCCAACAAGACGTGTGCCGCCTTCTGGTTTGTCGATCCGGTTGATGCCTACATCAATAACAACAGCGCCCTCTTTAAGCCATTCGCCTTTAACCATTTCAGGGCGCCCAACGGCCGCAACTACAATGTCGGCTTGGCCAACTTCACCCGGTAAATCTTGAGTACGTGAATGTGCGACTGTCACGGTGCAACTTTCTTGCAATAGCAGGTTAAACATTGGTTTTCCAACGATGTTAGAACGCCCCACAACCACAGCTTTTTTGCCACTTAAATTACCATCGAAATGATCACGCAACATCATGATGCAGCCAAGAGGTGTACAAGGGACAAGGCCACCAGCCATGCCCGTGTTTAGGCGTCCAACGTTAATCACATGGAAACCATCTACATCTTTATCTGGGTTGATGGCGGAAAGGACAGCATCCTCATCAATATGTTTAGGCAAAGGAAGCTGGACAAGGATACCATTCACTCTAGGGTCATCATTAAGTTCTTCGACTTTTGTCAGCAAATCAGCCTGTGATGTATCATCAGGCATTTTAAATTCGAAACTTTCCATGCCTGCTTCTGCTGTTTGTTTTCCTTTATTGCGCACATAAACTTGTGACGCAGGATCCTCACCAACCAAAATAACGGCTAAACCGGGTGTGATGCCATTTTCTGATTTTATTTTTGCTACTTCCACAGCAACCTTCTCACGTAGGCCTACCGCAAAGGCTTTGCCGTCGATAATTTTAGTATCGGACATTGATTTTTTCCTAGAGTTGTAACCGCAATTATTTTTTTATGAGTGTATATGTTATCTAGTTAATAATCACGTTAAATGAGATAATGCGACGTTAGTCCAATAGATTGCGTCGAAAAAAAACTATTTTAACTTTAGGCAAAATAGATGAGGGAGTTTTGAAGAAACATAAGACCTAAGATTAAAACAACGGGTGAAATATCAATGCCGCCAATATAGGGAATGACTTTTCGGATAGGGCGAAGAACTGGATCAGTGATTTTATGTAAAAACTCACCAATTTTATATACAAATTGATTGCGTGTATTCACCACGTTAAAGGCAACAAGCCAGCTTAAAATAGCGTTGCCAATTAATAAATAAATGTAAATTTGAATGATGGTGTGAAGTAAACCAAATATGGGATTCATCCGTCGTATCTCTTTCAAAGGTAAAATTGTATCTTCCAGCATAGAAATATCATATGGGTGACGCAAGCCTTCTCTTCAATAGAATGGGAAGTAAAATATAGAAATCATACTTGAATAATGTTATGTTATAATATAACAAATTGAAAATTATTTTTCCCATTTTCCTAAGGTTCATCATGATAGTGCTTTTTCGGGTTGTTTTTTCAATATGTCTTGTCGTCATAACAATAGGTTCTCAGAAAGCAGAAGCAGATGCGAACCATAAAAAGATGCAAATTTTAACGACGATTGCCCCTATTCACAGTTTGGTTGTTGGTTTGATGGGGGAGAATGCAGATGTATCTATTTTATCAAATGGGGCGAGTAGCCCCCATGGGCGAAGTTTAAAGCCCAGTGACTTAAAGAAAATAGAGGCCGCTGATTTTATTGTGCAGGTTGGTCCGCAACTGGAATCTTCATTACAAAAAACAATTGATGTGAATGGTCAAAAAGCCACATTAATATCTTTGATGGATATTTCAGGCTTAAGTCTGCATGAAATGCGTGAAGGCGGTGTTTGGGGAAATACTCATGATCATGGAATTGAAGAAGGCCACGATGATCATCATGGAGAGGATGAACCACTTGATCCCCATGTTTGGTTGGATATAAATAACGCAAAAATTGCTATAACCACGATTATGCGCATGGTTTCAGATCAGTATCCTGCGTTAAAAGAAAAGCTTCAGCAGCGTGTGAAAGATCTAAATGGAAAATTATCCGCATTGGATAGTGAAATAAAACAAACAGTTTCTATCGTTAAGACCATGCCTTATTTAGTTTTTCATGATGCCTATCAGTATTTTGAAAAGCGCTACGACCTTCATCCAAAGGGTGCCGTTTTATTAGATGCGGAACGTCAATTGGGGGCCAAGCGTGTTGCTGAATTGCATCAGTTTGTGAAGGATGAACGCATTAGCTGCGTGTTTTCAGAGCCGCAATTCAATGCGCGAATTTTAAATGTTTTGCAGGAAGATACTGACTTAAAGATTGCAACGCTCGATCCCATTGGCTTGGATCTAGAACGTGGAGAGGCTCTTTATTTTGAGTTATTGCGCGACATGTCTTATTCTTTAGTAAATTGCTTAAAGCCAAAAAATTAGTTATGCACTTGATAGGGCAGAATAGTTAAACTCATCTTTGTTAGGTCCATACGTCCTAATTCATTGAAGAAGTCAGAAGAGTTTTTAGCTGATGAAATTGTTTGCCCAATAGAATCCCCAAGTAACGGCGCGAGCTTTTTAAAGTCCATATTATCGCTGGTCGCTAGGATAATAAAGGCTTCTTGATCTTCACGATTGCCGGAAACGGGCATGGGTGCGGACATAAAAGGGCTTTCATCCTTACGCGGTAGCGCAATGGGCCTTCCCTTTTTTATGGCAAGGGCAGCATTTGTTTTATTCGGATAAACGCGTACCACTTGTCCATCTGCGAACCATCCAAATATGGCTAAATTAGCATTGCCAGCAGACTTGATTGTAATATGAATAGGTTGCCCTGCACGATAACTACTATGGCTAAGTTTGGCTGTGATATTAGGTGCAATTGCCGTGCCGATATGTTTAACTTCTGCATGAATTTCAACGGCAATTCTATTTCCCGACCCTTGTGGGCTGGCATCAAAAATACGTTCTTCCACAGGAATGGCATCACTCATGCTATTTAATAAAATCAAAGAGGCATCGGATTCATTTTCTATGGCAGTGAAGCTTGGGGCTGGTTTTCCTAACGCCTGTGCTACAATGCGGGCGCGTGCCAAATTGATAGCCGCATGACGTGCAGAATCCCGATCAAGTCTTTTGGAAACCACCGCCTCCCCATAGGCAATGTGAATTTTGTTAAGGCTTTGGGCTTCTATTGATTTTTGTAACTTTTGGGGAAGGGATGCCTTTAAAAGCCGGATGCTGCTAAAGGCTGCCATTCGCTGGCCTTCTTGAAAAATGACATAAAGTTCAAGGATATCTTTATTGATATGGCGTAATTCACCCCGTGCGGAATAATGTGCATTTATGGGCGGTGGGGCTGGTGTTGCTTCATTGACTGTTTTATTAGCTTCATAATTACGTTGAATTTGTTGTTGTTTTTCAAAAACACGGGCTTGTAGGTTTGAAAGTAAACGACTCCCCAATAACTCGGTTATTTCTGTTTCACTTCCCGATTGCATATCTACGATGGCAGGGCTACCGACTGTATTCATGTCAGATAAATTTGAAGCTAGAGATTGGGATAAAAGTTCAATGGCTGCTGTATAATCAATGGCGCCTTCTTTATTCGCATCAAAAGGAATGGTAATTTCGCGGGTAGAATAGGTAATGCCTGTTTCTAAATCAGATGCGGTACAAGATAACCTGACCCGTTTCACAAGGGCCATGGGATGACAGATAATTTCTATATCCGCTTGTGCTTCTTGCAGAAGTTTTTCCGGACTGCCCATGTAATATTCTTCACGGGTGTTTAGTAATTCCATAATGTGGCGTTGATCGACAAAATTAAAGCCACCCATTTCTTTTACAAAATTAAAAGCTTCATAAATTGTCCCATACAGGCGATCTGCCGCGATAGGATCAAGAGGTGTTTGACCTTTGATGAAGGGGCGTAAGGCAAGTTTTCGCCCTTCTGCCATGGCGGATATTTCACCTGTCATTTGAAAGGCCATTTGTTTTAGACTGGCTTTTGCGTCCGTTGCCGCATGGGCAACCATAGATACCATAGATGAAGAGATGAGAGACCAAGAAAAGAAGACTAAAACAAATGGCTTTAATGGCCATACTTTAGAGAAAGAATTTTTTAAATAGCCCCACATTTTTATCCGTACCCCCGACAATTCATTGATTGAATTTATGCATTTATTTATTGTTTAAATTTTATAGCACATAAAGATTATCTTTGGTCACATAAGAGGTCAATTGTTGATTACCAACTGGCAACTTGATCGCGTATGGCTGGTAATGTTGCAAGAATACGTCGGGCTAAATCATCACTTAATGAGGCACTGATATCTGCGTCATTAGAAAGACTGTTTGCCTCGAATAAGGAGATTACGGCGGACATGGGCGTAAGTGGAAGCCCACCATCATTGCGATCAGCAACATGACGACCTTTCCATAGAATATCATGCTCATCAACAGAGGTTAAAATAGCTTCTGCCCCCATTGCCTCACGAGACCAGAAAAATAGATAGTCACCTTTGTCATTTAAGGGGCGCAAGGATAAAAAATATTTACAATTCATGTTGCGCGCAAAAGATTTTCTGTCTTGTGGATGTGTAAGGTCTATGGCCATTTTGCGGGTTAAATAATCGCGATCTTTAGGTCCAATGACTTTATTCACTTTGGCAAATAAATGGCGGGTGAAGGCTTCTTCTATTAAAGCACCATCAGCAGAATTTTCATCTTTCATGGGCATGATGGTGATACAACGTGGCGCATGGTTATAAAAGCTATCTGACAATTCAAATTGGACCGTGCGTTCAAAAGAAATCGGGCTGTTGGATTGTTGATCATGATAGCTTGTTTGACGTGTGCTCATGCAGGCCATCAATTTGAATGACAGCAAACAAATAAAGAAAAGTTTTAAAATGAATGGAAGAGTTAAATTTGATTTCATGCTCTCTCTCCACAATTTCTATAGAGTGCTGAAAGTTGAATATCCCCAGTGATAGAGAGGCCATCTACATGGATATCAACCATCTTTAATTCAGACCCATTAAGGATGTAACGCCCTTGGATATGGCTGGCTTTTAGATAGTTCTTCCCAACCAATTGTTGTAGCCCACCTAGAAGAATAGCATCAGCTTGACGAGGGAAAAGTCGTACTGCTTGGCTATTAGAATTTAGGCTATTTCTATGTTGGATCTGATAGATTTCTGCTTGTTCTTGCTGTGGTAACTGCCCTGTTGGTTGACGAAGGAAGCCACTATATCGATCTGGGTTCAACGCCCATGGGCCCGAAGAATCTTTTTTATAAAACTGTGACCCTGTTAAGATAGCACTGACCATTCCATAGCATTGGGTAAGGTGGGTATAAAGACGATCCCGCGTCATAGATTTTGCTGGCCAAATGATTTCTATGGCTGGGCCTTTACCATGCTCTAAAAATTTCAAAAGACTACGGCCAGTTTTTACAGTGTTGGTATTTTTAGGGCTCGCATTTACGGTTTTCGTTTCTATATGTTTGGGCGCAAGTTTAACTTGTTGGACCTCTGGCCCTTGTGGTTTTTGTACCTCTGTGCTTTTCAGCGGAATGATTGGACCTTGAATTTTTTCTTCAACAATTTTTGCAATGATAGGCTTTTCTAATTTCAAAGGTTCTACAGGCTTTGTTTCTTTAAGAAGTGTGACTTTAACTGGTTTTTTGAGAATGGGAGCTTCATCAATTGTTGCCAGCAAGGGCTTGATGGTTGCTATTGGATCTGCCTTTTTCATCGTTGGCGTCAATGGTTTTATTTCGACCATTGGCGCGTCACTTGTTACTTGTGGTTTCACTTCTTTTGGCTGTTTAACAGTAGACACAAGAGGGGGAGGCGCAGGTAAAGAAATTACAGCCAAAGAGACAGCTTCTTTCTTTTGTAGAGGTTCTTTTTTCTCTATCGCTTCTGCTTGCTTAGGCATTTCAGGGGAAGGCATTTTGGTTTCATCAATAAATGCAGGGGCAAGCTTCACCAAAAGAAGGGTTGCGAGACCTAACATGGCAGCAGATCCTAAGAGGTCTTTTGATGTGAACTTGCGATACATTATCTTGTCCCTTATTGCGATTTGTCGAGGAAAAGAAGTTCCATGGAATGAACCAGTTTATCTAATTCTTTTTGGCGTGTCTTTGGGGTCATCATTGCATCGCCATCTGAAATTTCGATGGTGGCTTCTGCAACTTGAATGTCGGTAGTGTCATCTTCTGATAAACCAATTTCAGGAATATTTTGACTGACTTCTGGTGTTGCTAACCCGCCTGTTTCAACAGGGGGTGCGTGGGTTACGGGTGTTTCTACATATGTTAATTCAAGCGGTTCTTCAGATTCTACCAATGGCACTTCTTCAGTCCGAATAGACGCGACTTGTTGTGCAACGGCTTCTTCTACTGCTTTTGCAACGATTTCTTTGATGTCAGATTCTGATAGATTGTTGGATGAAACTTGCGCCACAGATTCTTGTGCAGAAAGGATCATTTCTTCTACGGCTGGGCGTATGTCTTGCATGGTTAAGCTTGGAATAGAGGCTTCGACTTTTGGTGCATCCTCCACAAGAACGCTCTTCGCATCGGTTAAGCCTAATTCATCACCGGCAACCAGATAAACCAAAGTTGCCGCGACAGTGATGTTAAAAATAAGATATTTCATTGTGCTTCTCCTTCAGGAAAGCTGATTTGAGTATCGATAGTGTTTTGCAATTGTTGGCTCATCAAATGAGAGTGCGAAATCAACAAAGCACCACGTAAGAAGGCAGCTGTTGGTAAGCCAATAACGGTCGTCATGAAAGCGAGAGAGAATTGAGCTGTTAGATCGCGGATCACATCTTGTACGGTTTCTGGTGTTAGCACTTGTTCTGCTAAACCGCCGATACCAAGGCTGATCCCTAAAAGCGTGAAGGTCAGGGCCAATGTGGTGACGCCACCCGATAAGTTAAGGCCCGTTTCCAGCCATACATTACACAAGGTTGAGTTTTTATAGCGGTGCATATTTAAAAGGCTATAAAGGCTACCTGCCACGAGAAATCCAAATAGCCCTAAGAACCCAAACCCTAAGATTTGTTCTGCCCAACTGGTTACTTCCCCCACGGATGTTTTGGTGATGACAACCGCACCGCCAAGAACCAATGCGATGATACCAAGGAAATAACTGATGGTACGCGATAGGTTATCTGCAAAAAAGCGCACTTTGTTCAAAGTTGCCTTTGGGGGGGTGGGCATTGGGCTTGCTGATGTATCGGACATTTGAATTCTCCTGAAACTTTTGGATCATGGATCGTTTATTTGCGACCCATTTGCGATGTCATCAGGCTGTTGGTAGTGACACCAATTTGATCCAACCAAAGTTCTGAAAGGCTAACATCTTTTTCGATGGCGGCATGGGCGATGAAGGTCAGGTCATAATTTTTGAAAGCCACACGTACTTCTGGTGTGTTTTTACCTTCTAATGATTTATCGCGAAGGACCATACGTTCCATATCTACAAGACGATGTCTCGCAGAGCCTAGTTTTTGTTGGCGTTGTTCCGCAGAAAGGCTTGGATCTAAAAGCGTGTCCAGAACCTGTGCACGTTCACGTTCAAGGTTTTCCAATGTACCTGCTTGTGAAATAGACGCGGCACTTAGGGCGAATGTGGCAAAACCTAGTGCGGCAATTGTGTTTTTTAAAGATGTATTTAACATGATGTATCTCCTGTAAAAATGGGGTTCATAGGGGCGCTTAGTTTAAAAACAGCGCTACATTATCAGCGGGATCAAAAGGACTTTCTTCTTCGTCCATATCAACAAGTTCACCAAGCTGAATTTCATTCACTTCATCGGCCAAAGCCATGGCATCTAGGGCAACAAGTTTCGCCATATAACCTAGCAATTCATCTTTTTGATTTAGGATCGCAACTTCAGCTTCGCCATCTTGAATAAGGCGACGGATGTATTCTTGTTTCGAAACCGGCTCCCCATCCAATTTTGTGGCTTGGTTCATAGGGTGATTATCGATGGCGGCTGCAAGCTGTGTCAGGGCCAATGTATTTTTGGCGTAATCCACAGAATATTTGCTTTGCTCTACACCGGGTTCACCAAAGACTTCCATGTCTACTTTTTCTGACGCAAGGGTGAAGCGGCTTTTAGCTTCATTTTGCTTTTCCATCAATGCATGGGCTTCTGGTGTTAGGCCTTGATTGTTGCGTTGCAATTTTTTCAACAAACGTTTGTAGAACTTCACTTGTGTTTTTGCTTGTTTGCGTTGCATGTCTTGACGGTTACCCATCAGGCGGATGTAGGCTTGTTTTTCCGCAAGATATTGATGTTTTAATTCAATACGTAGATCGCCTTCTGCCATTTCTGCGGCATCTTGCAAATCTTTCAACGATTGTTTCTTTAGGGCCATAGATTGACCATTATCACTAATGGCACCGGCAAGTTCTGATGTGGCAAAATCCCGGTCAATGGCGCGTTTCAAATAAGCACCCGGCATTTTCACAAGCTTTTCACTTGCGGTTGGTGTCCAGTTGGCTGCATTGGCATAAACTGGTGCGGGTGCTGCTGAAATCACAATTGCGGCCAAGGCGGCACTGCATAAAAGTGATTTAACAAATTTTGATGTTTTAAACATGACTTTCTCCCTTCTGTGGGTCAACTGAGGCAGAACCTAGTTGTTGTTCCAATAAGTTTTACGACGCATTTCTTGCTTCAATTGTTTATTCACATTCAACATAGAAAATTGTCCGTAGGCACTTTTAGTCTCACGACCAAGAAGGGCGCTCATGGTTTCGGTGAAAGAAGATCCATCTGAATAGTAAAGATCGTTACTGCCGAATGAGGATTGGAAACTGTCAAAGGCAGATTGTGCCGCAACGATGTCGCCGCCTTTTAAATAATTTTGAACAGACAAACCATAGGCACGCATGCGTTCTTCTGTGGCGATGCCAGCAACATTTGGTCCTAGACCAGATTCACATGTTTGGATCAATTTAGCAGATGAAATATATTGCCCTGCTGATTGGTTTTTACGGGCCTTTTCATCTAGGCCTAAGGCTTCATCAACACAGCCGCGATAATCACGCATCGCAGAGATTTCTTCAAAGCGTGCTTGGCGATAATCAATGCCCTCTGTTACTTTTGTTTCTGTTTGAAAAGTATTGCAGGCCGCTAACACAGCTAATGTGCCACCTAAAAGAAGGCCTTTTGTAATATGTGATGTGGTTTTTGTTTTAGTCATAACCGCAGTCCTTTCTTCTGTAGATAAATGTTCCACATCAGCTATGAACGGGTTAGGGGACTTTTTTATAGGAATAGAAATTTATTTTATGAGATCATAAAAAAAGCCCTGAACTTTTCTATAAATTCAGGGCCTTAATGATTAAATTATTTTCTTAAAGTTTAATGAAAACGACCTGTTCCTGTGTTGGAACCTGTTGGGTTATTCATTTTTGCCGCTTTTAAGTTTAACGTGAATTGATTGTTAGAGAAACGAATGTCTACTTCTTGATCTGGGTTATATCCCATGTCGAGAAGAAGGATGTTGATCCACTTTTCAAGTTTTGCGAAACTGGCTTTGCTACGATATTCATATGACCATTGGCGGTTCCCACGGCTGATTAAATCATGGGATTTATAACCGGGGAATTCACGGCTCATTACACGTAGAATTTCTAATGCTTCTTCTGTGTTGAACCCGACAAGGTTAAAGACATACTCATCGCTGGAGCCCGTATAAGAATTTGACGAACTACTACTGCTGTTTGGTGTGTCGGTGCTGATTTGGCGATTATCAACGAAATGACCAAGTTTTCGGCTTAGAGCGGAGCCTAAATCATCGGCTAAGGATCCTGTTTCACGACTTATGACTTGTATAGCACAAGGCATGTCACAATCACTTGGGGCTGAGAATTTTTTCACAGGTGTATCAAAGCTGCCAATATAACGGTTGCTGAGTACATCATAGACTTCGCCTTCCAAACGGACATTCACCGCATTTGCGAAACTTAATTGTTGTGAACGGCCCATCACACGTACAAGGGCAAGTGCGCGGATTTTATTGCGAGAGGATGATTGGTTCATCATTTTGACTGCTTCGACAATATCACGCTTACTCATTCGATCATGGAATGTCATACCAAGATCGGCTGCGATATAATCATCATCTTTAACGGTGAAGCCTTGGCGTTGAAGTTGGCTTTTTACTTTTGCAATGATGCGTTTATGAATGGTGCTGCTACGGGGTAGGCTGGCACCATCTTCATCTTCTGCCATCACAAGGACGTTCACTGTGTTACGTCCGGCGAAATCTCTATTTTGGGCACAGGCTGTCAAAAGGGACAAAGCCAAAATTCCAAAAATAAGCGAGTTTATGGATTTCAAAGTCATTTTCTTTGTCCTTATAAACAGGTCACGAAAGTTACATTAATATTGGGAAAGATAGATACCCCTCTCCTTTATCGAAGAGGGGTAAAATATCTTAGTTGAAACGTTTGGTTTCATCTTCAGAACGTTCGCGTTCTGGTGTGGCATTTAACTTGATGATGTTAATTGTATTGCCTTGGATTTGAATTTCGATCACACGATCAATATCAAAACCCATGTCGATCAATAAGATAGCAAGCCATTCTTCAAGTTTGGTTGCCTTGGCAATAGAAACATATTCATAGGCACGGTTTACGGAACCTTTGCTTAGAAGATCATGTGATTTATAACCTGGGAATTCGTCTGCCATAACACCGATAATGGCTAATGCCTCACGTGTGTCGAAATATTTCATGTTGAAGGTATAGGCAGTTGGAATATTGCTTTCTGCATAGGACGGTACAGAACCGTTGGATCCACCAGAAACATTGCTGCTGCCTGAAGAACCATTCGAATGTAAATAATCTAACTTCTTCGCCAAAACATTTCCAAGATCTTCTGCAATGTTGCGTGCTTTGCTGCCGACAACTTCGCTGATGCAAAGGGAATTACAATCGGCAGGTGCTGGATAGGCTTGTGGGTCTAATTCAAAAGCACCAAGGAAATTGTTACTAACTGTGTCGTAAATTTCACCGTCGATGCGTGTGGTTACTTTGTTAGAAAAACTAAGGTTTTTGATGGTAGCATGAATGCGAAACAATACCATGGCACGGCTACGTGTATTTGCACGTGCGGCTGAATTTGCAAGCTTTGCGGCTTCGATCAATTCAGTTTTTGGGCGGCGTTCTGTGATTTTCCAACCAAGGTCAACGGCCATGAATTCTTCGTCCAGCATACGGAAACCATAACGTGACATGCTTTCTTTCAAACCTGCAAGGACACGTTTGTATATATCACTAGAACGTTTCACGCTTGTTGGATCAGAATCTTCGCCCATCACCAATACGGGAATTTTTGTTTGTTGGACGGCAGCATGTGCTTTTTGTGATACGCCAGAAACGCTCATCACACCAACGGCTACGGCCGCGATTACGGATGTCTTCACCCAGTTGCTCATTTTCTTCATTGTTTCACTCCAAGATTTTCGTTCAAATTTTTATCTGTACCAGTGATGAACGGGTTAGGGATGTTTTTTCCAACGTTGATGAAAAAAAGATTATTTTTCTGACCCCACCATCATGCCCCAACATATTGTCCAGTGTATTATTTGGTATATTACCACAGAATTCTATCATAAAAGAAGACTAATAAGTCCTTATATTAATAGGGTTAGCACCTGTGGCAATGATTTCTTTTAAAAAAAATGGATTAAATCTCTTCTTCTTTGAAAAAAAAGAGCTCTGATCCGTTCATAGCTAGGGCATGGAAAAGAAATCACAGACGATTTCAAATTTCACATTAATTTTAGGAAGTTTTATCATGTCCCAAATTCAACCCATCAACCCGCACCATTCTTTAACCGGTGATAATGCAATGACAGAAATTGCCTTGGCGTTGGCTATGGGTTTCTTTGCAATCATGATTTTAACATTGGTTTCTATGGGCGCAGGAGCTTCTGAGGCTTCTGAACAAAACAATCAATCGGCGGATAAAACTTTTATCTCTGCTGCGTTGGCTCCTGCTAAGTCGCAAGCTCAACAATCTGCCCCCGCTTCTGAAACGGCCGTTCAACAAGATGATTTATTGATCATCTATTATAAGGGCGCCTTTTTAGATGAAAATTTAACTACCATGGATGTAAGTGCCATAGAAATTGATGACACACGCCGGATTATTTTGGTGATGAATCCAGAGTTATCTAT
>CBFCZA010000009.1:0-18358 GCA_965602285.1 uncultured Curvivirga sp.
CCAGATGACCTTTAATGCAGATTGAAGTGATATTCATTACAAGTTGGAAGGCACATGTTGGAGGCTTATCATGCCTATACTCTCCATCCATTATGAATGTAGTTTTTTATTTTAGTGCCCACCGCCTGCGGCGACAACACGGCCTAATATAGTTAGTGCACGACTTCCCATATCAACTCCATTAAAATTATGAGATGCCATATCTTTGTGCAAACGGCCCTGCCATGCAGAAACCATATCAAGGCTACTATAATCTTCACCATGCATCGTACCGTGACGCTTGGTTGGGCCTTCGGTCAAAATTTTATGATCGCGTTGCGAAATTACACCTGCATCTAACAAAAGTGCTGCTAATCGACGGCCCTCTTCACGGGTCATATGACGTGGGTCATATTTACGACTCGCCAGACGAAAAATAGCATTCGTGTCAATTTTGACAGCCATATCCGTATCGCCAGGAACAAAGTTCCTAGGTGCGCTTCGTTTCAAAACCGACGTAGATACACGCCGTTCATGATTTGAATTAGATGCGTTAAGGTAAGGTTCTGTATGGCGTCCACCATTGACGCTTGATTCTTCACGGTTCCAACCTAATGCGTTAAATATATGTCCTAATTTCATTTCTTTGCCTCCTTCATTCTCTTTCGAATATAAAGAAGCAATTTTAATGCCATTTAGTAGGAATTATGAAAATCTCATTAAGAAAGATACAATAGTACGCACACGGTCGGAAAATAACTTAGGTGTAAAATAACTTCCAGCCACACGTTTCGAAATTTCGGAGCGGGTTGGATAGGGCAATATAACCCCTGCCATATCCCCAATTTTCATATTTTTTTGAAGGGCTAAGCACCAAGGTGCCAAAAGTTCACCGGCATCGTCCCCCACCATAGTGCAGCCTAAAATATGACCTTTTTTCCCTACCATAACTTTTATGAACCCTTGCGTTTTACCTTCTGCCAAGGCGCGATCATTCTCTTTGAAATTCCAACGATGAACCGTAAAACCATCCTCGCCTAACTTATCTTTTGCAGCCATCTCAGAAAGGCCAACCTGTGCTAATTCTGGGCTTGTGAAAGTCACCCAAGGCACGGCCTTATGATCCACTTTTGCAGGTAATTTAAACAAGGCGTTACGAATAACGATGCCCGCATCATAACCCGCCATATGGGTGAATTGATATCCGCCAGTCACATCCCCAATGGCGAAAATTCGTTTATTACTGGTTCGCAGGCGTTGATCCACATTGATACCTTGTGGCGCATATTTCACATTGGCCTTTTTCAAATTAAGACCCGAAACATTTGCCTTTCGCCCTACTGCAATTAACAAATGGCTTCCTGAAATAATTTCTTTTTGCCCCTCTTTTTCAATAGAGACATCTATTTTTCCATCGGACATTGAAACAGCCGTCACGGCGGTTTCTTCATGAAGAGAAATACCTTCTTCTACAAATTGATCCCGTACCACCGATGCAGCTTCTGGGTCATCTTTGCCAAGCAGGTTAAACATATCAATGACAGAAACTTTTACTCCTAATTGTGCGTGGGCTTGCGCCATTTCTGCCCCAATAGGGCCGCCACCAATCACAATTAAATGATCCATGGGTTCAACCAGATCAAAGATCGATTCGTTGGTATAGTAAGGCACATCACTTAGGCCTGTGATAGGGGGAACAAATGCACTTGATCCTGTAGCAACGACAAAATATTTAGCCTTAATTCTTTGGCCTGCCACCACGACTTCCTTTGGACTTACAAAAGACGCAGCCCCTTGGATCACATGAACGCCGAGCCCCTCAAATCGTTCTACAGAATCATGAGGTTCAATCGTTCCAATGACAGAACGCACATGGTCACGCACTTTTTTCCTATCAATTTTAGGGTCATCATATTCGACCCCAAAGGAGGAAGCTTTATTACCAAAACGGGCTGCATGGGCGGCTGCCAATAAGGCCTTCGAAGGAACACAGCCGTAATTCAGGCAATCTCCACCCATTTTTCCTTTTTCAATTAATGCAACTGTCGCCCCCATCTGTACGGCACCCGCCGCCACAGACAAACCACCGGACCCACCGCCAATCACACAAATATCAAAATTCAAAATTTCAGACATCAACAAAACTCCATAAAACATTCATATTATATAGAGATCATTCGCTCTTAAAAAGCTATTAACATCTACGTGATCAGTAGGTTACCACATGATCAAGGGGCAATAGATTTACTAGCAACCTCGAACACATCAGGGCTTAAATTTTCTGCATCCAAAATCCGTTGTAAGGCTGCTTTCATCTTCTCTTGTCGGTTGGAATCAAAACGCTTCCATTGACCCAAAGGACCAATAAGACGTGCGGCGACTTGTGGATTTGATTTATCTAAGCGGATCAAAATATCTGCTAGGAACTCATACCCTGCCCCATCTGAACTATGGAAACGATACATATTTCCAACACAAAACCCACCTACCAAAGCACGAAGTCGGTTTGGATTTCCAAAATGGAACACTGGATGGTCCATCAATTTTTTCACTTGATCAAGAACATTCAAATGGCTTGAGGTTGCCTGTGCCGATAACCACTTATCCATGACAATGGCATTATCACTCCACCTATCATGAAAATGGTTGAATACTGCGTCCCGAACGGGCCCCTCTTGGTCTGCGATCAACCGTAAAACAATCGCCGCATCTGTCATATTATCAGCTTGGTCATAATGTTTTTTCAAAAGGTTCGTTGCTTGATCTTTTCCAATTTCGCCAAAGCCCGTCACCATATAAGCCAATGCCGTATTGCGTAAATCACGAAGGCCCGCTTGTTTTGCGGTTGGTGCGAAATCATCCGAAGTTTTTGAATTGGCGTAAAGGATTTCAAACGCTTCTTTATGGGCAGAAGCAATGGCGAAACGTAAATTTTCACGTGCTGCATGGATGGCCTCGACATCAACCACTTCCATCTGTTCTGAGACAAATTCTTCAGACGGTAATTTCAAGGCAATAGCCTTATAAGCTGGATCTAAGGATTGATCCTTGGCAATGCGCCCCATAGAAG
The DNA here is from genome assembly GCA_965602285.1 of uncultured Curvivirga sp. Taxonomy (GTDB): domain Bacteria; phylum Pseudomonadota; class Alphaproteobacteria; order UBA8366; family Aestuariispiraceae; genus Curvivirga. The sequence goes on from CBFCZA010000009.1 coordinate 3,050, forward strand.
CAACAAAGTCAGGATCAACATCAAATGGAGCGTTCGATTGATAATTTCCAACCATTTTCATTAACAGTTGCGCGGCATATTGTTGACCGGCCTCCCAGCGGTTGAAGCTGTCGGAATCATGGGCCATCAAGAATGCGAGTTCTTCTTGGCTTTGCGCAGAGTGTAAATGGATAGGAGCGCTGAAACCTCGATTTAAGGATAATACAGGCTTGGAAATCACATTCTCAAATTCAAAGATTTGCTCTTCTTGTGTTAGATGTAAAAGGTGACTGGTCGAAACATGCCCCGTCAGTGACACTTGCTGATCTTGCCCATCGCGACCTATCAATCCCACTTCAAATGGAATATGTAAAGCTGCCTTATGTTGTTGTCCTTGTGTAGCTTTTGTACTTTGCTTTAAACGCAAGGTAAACTTTTGATTGGCGGAATCATAATTGGTTTCCGCCACCTCTACATGGGGCGTACCTGATTGGCTGTACCATAATTTGAACTGTTGTAAATCAATCCCGCTAGCATCTTGCATGGCGGCGACAAAGTCATCACAGGTTACGGCCTGACCATCATGACGTTTAAAATAAAGCTTCATACCTTTTTGGAAGTTTTCCTCCCCCAAAATACGATGCATCATATGGATTACTTCAGATCCTTTTTCATAGACTGTCGCGGTGTAGAAGTTATTAATTTCGATATAGCTTTCAGGGCGTACAGGGTGGGAAAGAGGTCCTGCATCTTCTGGGAATTGGCGTGCACGTAACATGCGTACATCTTCGATGCGTTTCACGGCTCGACTACGTTGGTCTGCAGAAAACTCCTGATCCCTAAATACGGTTAAGCCTTCTTTTAAGCTCAACTGAAACCAATCGCGACAAGTCACACGGTTCCCTGTCCAGTTATGGAAATATTCATGAGCAACAATGCCTTCGATCAAATAAAAGTCCATGTCGGTCCCTGTTTCATGATCTGCTAGGATATATTTATCATTAAAGACATTCAGGCTTTTATTTTCCATAGCCCCCATGTTGAAGTCACTGACCGCAACAATATTAAAAATGGAAAGATCATATTCTAAATCAAAGCGATCTTCGTCCCATTTCATAGATCGTATAAGCGCATCCATCGCATAATCACAACGGGTTTCATTGCCATGTTCCACATAAATGCGAAGGGTTACATCATCACCTGACTTGGTTTCAAAATGATCTTCTACCATGGCAAGATCACCCGCCACTAACGCAAATAAATAGGAAGGTTTAGCATGGGGGTCTTCCCATATAGAATAATGACGCCCGCCTTCTAAATCTCCATTTTCAATATTATTACCGTTAGACAGTAAAATCGGGTTTGTTTTTTTATCGGCGCGTATGGTGACCTTATATGTGGTCATCACATCTGGGCGATCCATGAAATAAGTGATGCGGCGGAAACCTTCGGCTTCACATTGGGTGCAATACATATCACTGGAACGATACAAACCTTCAAGGCGTGTATTTGCAGCAGGATCAATCGTATTTTGGATGGTCAATTCAAATACATCAGGAAGATTAGGAATGGTCAGATTATTTTCAGTAAGGTGATATTTATCCGCAGATAATTCACGTCCATTCACCCGAACACTGTTCAAGGAAAGACCTTCGCCATTCAACACTAGATCATCATGCCCACCATCTGATCGTTCCAATTTTTGCGTTGTGGTAACCAATGTAAATTCTGGTTCTAGATCAAATTCAAGGGCAACGTGCTGCACCTTAAAGGCAGGGGCAGTATAATCGGCAAGTTGAATAGACACAGGTTGATCTACACGCATGAGTTAGCTCTCTTCCATCATATTTTTTAATTCTTTTAAACAGGCCGCATGGTCTAAAGAAAATCCACTTTTAATCCAGCGTTCTTTAACCAGAAACAAATATTGCCCCACACGTGGCCCTGCGGGGATACCTTTATTAATCACATCACGACCAAGCAAGGGGAAAATGGGATCTTTTGTTTTTTCTGCATAAGAGATCAAGTCATCCCATGGGCCATCTTGTTGATCTGCACGATTGATATATGCAATAGCCCGAACCGTATCGGCCCCTAATCCGTCATAGCATTTATAAAAAGAAGGGGTATTTAAGATCGTAAGTTCTTCTCGCAAGGTAAATAATTTTGCTAAGAATTTATATTCTTTATTTTATAACCTAAGAAACTTCGCAGCAGCCTTAGCTTTCGTCTTATCTGTCCCCCAATGCAAACAAGACAAGGCAATGATGTTGGGATGATCAAAATCCGCAAGTCCCCCAAGGCGTGCCAAACGGTCCATGTCTTCCTCTAGAACTGACAAAGAGGCATCTTGATATAAATAATCAAAGATGTTGGTGTTTTTCATGGCAACCAAGGTAGACTTTAGCTGGTCAGCCTTTAGAATTTTAGACCATTCCTGCCAAATGCGTTCTGCCGCTAAATTTCTTAATTTTGGGGCAAAATCAGCACAAACAGCAAGAACATCCTTATCATAATTCGATTTTGAGTAATGTGCAGAAAAACGAAAAAAACGAAGCAATCGCAAACAGTCTTCTTCCATTCGAAGGGACGCATCCCCAACAAAACGCACCACACCGGCGCGCACATCTTCTAAACCACCAAAATAATCGTAAATTTGGCCCTTTCGGGTCATATATAACGCATTCATGGTGAAGTCCCGACGCGCAGCATCTTCAAACCAGTCATTGCAAAATTCTACAACCGCATGTCGCCCATCCGTTTCAATATCTTTTCGTAAGGTCGTTAATTCAAAAGGACGATGATTGACCACAGCGGTCACCGTGCCATGATCTATTCCTGTAGGTATAACCTTAATGGATGCCTTGATTAAGGCCGCCATAACAGTTTCAGGCAAATGGTCGACTGCGATATCATAGTCATTCACAGGTCGCCCAATTAAACTATCGCGTACACATCCGCCGACAAATCGCCCTTCAATACCCGCAGCTTCAAGGCAGTCAAAAAGCCTGTTGATATCAGGGTCAGGCAGCCAATCCACCTTGAAATCTAAAAGCTGTGGGGATGTGTTTTCCATGAAAGTTAAGACGGTTCTTTTTCGAAATGGCCCGGAATTAATTCACCATTTTCCATGTGTGGTGGGATATAGTTTCCCTGATAACCTTCACCTGTTGGCAGACCAGTGAACAGAAGAGTCAAAATCAACAACACACCACCAGCACTGATCAAACGAAGCCATGGCCATGTATGATAGGCAGGAATCTCGGCTGCCCCCTCATCTTCTTTTTTCCATTTTGCTTTAAAATACAAAACACAGAAAAATAATATTGTTGGTGCCAGTAAGGGCAGCAACATCGTCAAAATCATACGAATCATTTTCTCTCCAAAATATCAACTAAATTTACAATCATTCCCGCTGTTGCACCCCAGATATAATGATCCTTATAGGGTAAAACATAAAAATAACGGCGGACCTCTTCTAGGTCATATTCACGTTTTTCATGATTATCGCGATTTAAGAAAAACGATAATGGTACTTCAAAAATCGAGGCAACTTCAAACTCATCTAACTGGGTTTCAAACGGCGGATTCACAAACCCTACTACGGGAGTCACATCAAAGCCAGTTCGTGTGATGTAACTGTCTAAGACGCCAATCGTTTCAACATGGCGACGATGCAACCCAACTTCTTCTTCCGTTTCACGAAGGGCTGTATCTATCGCATCCACATCATGATTTTCGACACGTCCTCCGGGGAAGCTTACCTGCCCTGCATGATCATGCAAATGATCCGTTCTTTGGGTCAATAGTACTGAAAACTCACCCTCGCGATCCACCAAAGGGACAAGGACGGATGCCTTGGTCAAAGGATCCCGTAACGGTGTCATGCCCGGGTTTAAATCTGCATCCCCTCTGAAACGTCGTGACGTATCTGAACGTGCCTGATGTGCCTTTAAGGCATCAATGATCTGTGGGCGTTTCATCTACTCTAAACTACCTAATTCAAAAAATTGCCCAGAGGACCAAAGACCAAACTTCATGTGCCCATCAACGTCTTGCTCTTCTGCTAACTCAACAAGGTCATAAAACACGGGACGATTAATCAAAGCTTCCATATTGTCCCTAACCATTACATAGGGAGAAGGCTCTTGAGTTTCCAGATCAATATGGACGCGAATGGGATTTTCTTTTCCGGCAACGACCCAATGGTCAAGATTTGTGCGAAAAGATAGCTCTTGGCTTTTACCTTCACCTATTTTACGCATTTCAAGGGCCACAAATGGGGCATCTTCGACTTCGATTTCGCCACGTTCCACAGGCGTAACCAGCCAATATTTTCCGTCCTCATCACGTTGAAGTACAGTTGCAAATAACTGGCACAGTTTTTTCCGCCCAATAGGGCTTCCACGATAGAACCAAGTTCCATCCCTTGCGATTTTCATTTCGAAATCGCCGCAATTTTCAGGCCATGCAAAACCTTTTAATCCTTCACCCGTAGCCATTAAATTCTTAAGGCTTTGCCTTTCTTCTGGCGCGGAGGTTACTTGTTCTGAGTCCATGGATTTTTCCTCAGTATTTTCTGTCATAAATCTTTGATCCAGTTTCTATAGTCTGGTGTGTTTCCATATGATAGACTTCTAGATCTATCTTGTCAGGTTTTACCAGTTTAAGGAATAGCAATGTCTGCGACAAATGAAACTTTTGAATCAAACATAACCTCAAATGACTTAAATGCAGCATTTGATAAAACAACAGGTCAAATCCATTCAATACGTCAGGAAATTTCAAAGGTTATCATTGGACAAGAAGAGGTCGTAGACCAAAGTCTCATTACAATGTTTGCAGGGGGCCATGGCTTACTTGTGGGCGTTCCGGGACTTGGAAAAACATTACTTGTAGAAACATTGGGCAAAGTTTTAGGGCTTTTGGAAAAACGGGTTCAATTCACCCCTGACCTCATGCCAGCCGATATTCTTGGATCAGAAGTTTTAGAAGAAGATAATTCAGGTAAAAGAAGTTTTAAATTCATCAAAGGCCCAATTTTCAGCCAACTTTTCATGGCTGATGAAATCAACCGTGCCAGCCCCCGCACCCAATCCGCCTTATTACAGGCCATGCAAGAAAAACGTGTCTCAATAGCAGGAGAATATCGCCCTTTACCTGCCCCGTTTCACGTCTTAGCCACACAGAATCCCTTAGAACAAGAAGGAACCTACCCCTTACCCGAAGCACAACTTGATCGGTTTTTAATGGAAATCAACATTCATTATCCCAATCGTGAAACAGAAAAAGGCATCATACTTAGCACCACAGGAACGCACACAGCCATTGCAAACACCATCATGAGCGCAAGTGATTTACAAACGACCCAAGAACTTGTCAGGCAAATGCCAATAGGAGATTCAGTGGTCGAAGCAATCCTGACCTTAGTACAATCCGCCAGACCAGAACAAAGTGACGATCCATTGGTCAAAGAGCATGTGGCATGGGGCCCCGGCCCAAGAGCAAGCCAAGCATTCATGCAAGCAAGTCGAGCACGCGCACTTTTACAAGGGCGACTATCCCCGTCTGTTGATGACATTATAGCCTTAGCAAAACCAGTCCTACGCCATAGGATGGCACTTGGTTTCAATGCTTATGGGAGCGATGTCACCATGGACAGCCTTATCGACCATTTATTGAAACCACTTCGATAGTGACGCCGAAATAATGAGCAAGCAGTCTAAGTTCCCTTGGCAATCAAACTCTTTCTCTTCTAGAGAAAAGGGCGAAAGAGGTATTTCACATGAGGATCATTCAAGCCTGCTGGAAGAGGCAAAGTCCATAAGTTCTGACCTTCCAGCGCTTTTGCTCGCAGCACAACGTGTTGCAGCCACAGTAGCCCAAGGTGTCCACGGCAGGCGCCGATCTGGACAAGGGGAAAGTTTCTGGCAATATCGCACTTACCAGTATGAAGATAGCCGCACTAAAATTGATTGGCGGCGGTCTGCTAAATCCAACGCCCTATTTGTACGTGAAACGGAATGGGAAGCAGCCCAAAGCCTTTGGCTATGGTGCGACTCCAGCCCCTCAATGGCTTATCCTTCAAATAAATCATTAGAGCAAAAAGGGAAAGTTGCTGATCTATTATTACTGGCCTTGGCATCCCTGTCCTTACAAGCAGGAGAGCATGTAGGGGTCATCAACAATAACTTCAGCACGACAAGAACCAAAGGAAACAACCCGAAATCTTTACCTTATTTGGCACGTGCCCTTCTTCAAAATCACCACACATGGAAAGAGGGGGCAAATGATGTCGATAGGTTCCTAGACTTCATTCAATCTACCCCCCGCTATTCTCATATCATTCTTGCCAGTGACTTTCTGGAAGAAAAAGAGGTTTTCGCACAGCGCCTCAAAGGGCTTGTTGATCGCAATATTAATGCAACCTTCCTTTGTATTTGCGATCCAGCCGAGAGAAGCCTTCCGTTTAAAGGGCGCGTTCGATTCACAGGAATGAAACAAGAAGCGCCCTTACTCCTCCGGAAAATTCAAACGATACGCGGGGAATATCAATCCAATAGGGTTGCTCATTTTGACCATCTGGCAAAGCTGGTTCGCCATCAAGGGTGGCATTGGTTCGACCATAATACTATGTCTTCTGCCACAGATATGCTGTTGCGCCTTCATATGTCTCTGGATCAATCCAGCAACAGAAAAAAGAGGTGACGAACAGCCATGTCATTTCTAACCTCTTTATCTCATCTTACTTTTTCGAATCCATGGCTTTTAAGCGGCTTCATATTTCTACCTTTAATTTGGTGGTTTTTAAGGGTCACACCGCCATCACCTAAACAAATAACCTTTCCTGCGATCATGTTACTGGTTGGGTTGGCGAATAGAAATCAAACAGCAGATAAAGCACCTTGGTGGATAATCCTAATACGCATTTTCTTAATTTCATGCTTAATTATAGCATTTTCCCACCCGGTGATGCGAAAAAACCAGCATATTTCAGGGAATGGCCCTGTTCTTTTGATCATTGAAGATGACTGGGCAAGCGCCCAAAACTGGATTACCAACAAAGAAAATATCCACAATATTTTACAAGAAATAGGGCAACTTAATCGTCCTATATTTCTTGGTACAAATACAATAACGCCACAGAAAAAAGGCCGCCTTCTATCTGGCCCTCATAGTAAATCAGCAGCCCTAAAGATAATAAACCAACTAAAGCCATCCCCCTTTTCAGGAAACAGCAAGGCTCTATTAAAGGAACTAGAAAATAAAACTTGGTCGGAACCACCATACATCATTTGGTTTAACAGTGGGGTTTTCACACGGGGGAACAAAGGACTTTCTGAAAAACTACCCCTGATTGGAAAAAGCCATATCGTCAAGGCTGAGGACCATAAGCTTCCCGTCTATTTAATCTTAGATAAAAACAGCAATGCACAGCCATCAGGCATAGAAGTCACATTAACAAGACCGCGTGTTAAATCACAAAAAGAAAACGACCTCCTCTTGTCTAAGCGGAGTTACTCACTTCTCATCTCAGGAAGAGATGGTCGATTATTAGGAAAGCAAGAGGTCACGTTTTCTAAAGATGAAACACAGATAACCTTACCTTTACACATCCCTGATACATTCATCTCCGACATAGGTGCCGTTACTATTGAAAAACAAAATCACGCGGCATCTACTTACTTGCTAGATGAAAGATGGCGCAATGCCAAAATTGGCATTTTACAGCCTGAAGGGGAAGAGGCATTACCGCTGTTATCTGAGATCTATTTCCTAGACAAGGCAACAGAACCCTTAGGCGCGATTAGTATCGCCCCTCTCCATGCCCTCATGCGGATGCAAATGGGGGTGATCCTTCTGCCCGATTCACAAATTCTTAGTACAATAGATCGAAAGCAATTATTAAGCTGGGTACAAGATGGCGGTGTCCTCATCCGTTTTGCTGGACCTAACCTTGCCCAACAAAAAACGCAACATGACCCTCTTTTACCTGTACGCATACGCCAAGGCGGGCGTGCTATGGATGGCATGTTGCAATGGGACAAGCCTGCAAAGCTTTCGAATTTTAATAAACACGGCCCGCTTGCAGGATTAAAAATTCCAAAAGATGTCATCATTAAACGACAGATACTGGCAGAGAATGGACCCGATGTCTTTAAAGGTCGTTGGGCTTCGCTTGAAGATGGAACTAGCTTAATTTCTGGCCGCCGTAAAAATAAAGGGTGGCTTGTGTTATTCCATAGTACCGCCAATGCAAAATGGTCAAACCTTGCGCTTTCAGGAAGTTTTCCTGCCCTCCTAGAACGCATATCCAGTCTTGCATTTTCATCTCTATCTCAAAATCCCGACGCAGTAACAGAAACAAAACCTTCTTTAGCACCCTACAAGACAATAAATGGTTTTGGTGTCATTGGTGATGCCACCCAAGACGTACAAGCCTTAGATCTACGTCGTGATACAAATACAAATGTAGTTTCAACCCTGACATGGCAGAATCCACCGGGCCTGTATGGAGACAAAAATTATAATAAAGCCCTAAATTTAAGTGAAGCATTAGGTGACTTAACCACATTTTCTATCGATCGAAGCCAATTCACCATTTTAAATCATACAATCGAAGCCATCTATAATTTCAAACCTGTTTTTTTAGCGGCGGTTTTCATCTTACTTCTCCTTGATCAAGTGTTGTCCCTTGGTTTGCGAGGGCAGCTGCCCCTATCAAAGGCTTCGAATAATATTCACTTCCTTATATTATTCAGCTTCGTAAGTATGTTGGTATTTGGACTAGCTAAAACTGGGGAAGCTCAATCGATTGTTAGTTCTCCCGTTACGCCGCCTAAAACCAGCTTGATGACCGGCACTAACATGGCTTTCGTTGTCACAGGCAACCCAAAAGTAGATAAAATCAGTGAAGAAGGATTATCCGGCCTCGCATTAATTTTAAACCAACGCACCGCCATTGAAGCCGCTGAACCACGCGCTGTAAATTTGGGAAAAGATGAATTGGCTTTTTACCCTTTCCTCTATTGGCCTATCACCCAAAACCAACAAAACCTTAGCCAAACGGCGATAGAACAGGTGAATACGTATCTTTCCTTCGGTGGCACCATTCTTTTTGATACGCAACGAAAAGGCAGTGATGAAAGGGCGAAACTTGATTTGCGTCGGCTGACCCAAGGGTTAAAAATTCCTGATCTTGTGCCCGTTTCTACAGATCACATACTGACAAAAACATTTTACTTACTTCAAGAATTTCCCGGACGGTGGCAAGGTGGTGATTTTTGGGTAGAACCTGCCACACAAGGAACCACAGATGGCGTTAGTAGGGTAATCGTTGGGCAAAATGACTGGGCGGGGGCATGGGCTATGGATAGCTTTGGTCGCCCACGATATCCCGTCACTCCTGGTGGTGATACACAACGTGAAATGGCGTTTCGTTTCGGTGTGAACCTTATGATGTATATGTTGACGGGTAATTACAAAAAGGATCAGGTCCATATCCCAGCGATATTAGAAAGGTTAGGCCAGTGATGGAAAGTAGCCTTTCTTTTTTAAACATTTTGACTTCTTTTTTTCTACCTCATGACAATATTTATTCGGATATTGTTTTTGATCCCAGCATCCCTTCCATATGGCTTTGGATCGGTGGTTTTATTCTTTTAAGCTTAGGGATATATAGTTTTTCTCTTAAGTTAAAAGGCAGCCTTCTTAGGTTTATATTTGGCGCCTTTATATTATTATGCCTTTCAAATCCCGTTCTTATCCAAGAGGAAAGAGAGTCACAAAAAAACACTGTTCTTCTGCTCATTGACGATAGTGCTTCTCAGAAAATTGGAAATAGGGGAGCCCAATCTCTGCAAGCTAGAAATCATATAGAAGCCGAAATACTAAAACATTCAAACACCCTTGATTTGAAAATAATTCATCTAAGTGACATTAATACCTTGGATGGCATATCTGGGCGCACAAATTTGAAAGAGGCATTGCAGAACGCACATTCAAACATGCCGATAAACAGAACTGCAGGCACGATTTTAATCACCGACGGCCAAGGTCATGACCTTCCCCTTAAATCAGAAACAATTCCTGCTACAGAAACCTATATCTCCTCTCCCATGCATGTTTTTTTGACAGGTCAAAAAGACGAAATAGATCGGCAAATCACGATCATCGACTTGCCTGCTTATGGAATTGTAGGGGAAGAGGTAGAGCTTGCTTTTAGAATTGACCAACAGGCACCGAAAAGCGCCGACCAAAATGGCCTTGTCACCCTAAACATAGATGGGCAAAAACCAAAACGCATGACTATCCCTGTTGGCAGCATTCATAAACTAAAAATTCCATTGGAACGACGTGGGCGTCTAACCCTTTCGTTAAAAGTGGATATGATTGCAGATGAAATCAGTACCAGTAATAATGAAACCGCCATCAGTATAAATGCGGTTCGTGACAGATTAAAAGTTTTGCTTGTTTCAGGGGTACCCCATCAAGGAGAACGAACATGGCGAAATTTATTAAAATCAGACCCTTCAGTTGATCTTGTTCATTTTACCATCTTGCGCCCCCCAGAAAAACAAGATGACACACCTGTTCAAGAACTATCCTTGATCGCCTTTCCTACCCGTGAATTATTTCAAACAAAATTACATGAGTTTGATTTAGTTGTCTTTGATCGATACAGAAGGCGCGGTGTTTTGCCCTCCATTTATCTACGTAATATTGTAAAATATGTGGAACAAGGCGGTGCATTTTTAGAGGTAGGTGGCCCAAGTTATGCCAGTCCTTACAGCCTTTATCGAACCCCACTGGGAGACATTTTACCCGGTGAGCCCAATGGCATCATCACCCAACAGCCATTTAAGCCTAAATTGACCGAAGATGGATTACGTCACCCCGTGACAGCACGTCTGCCTCTTGGTCCTTTAACCACCCTAAACGATGACATTCGCTGGGGAAGATGGCTTCGCCAAATCAGTGTGGAAGCGAAAGATGGTGACATCTTAATGAATGGCCTTGATGAACAACCATTACTGGTTTTAAATCGGGTGGATAAAGGACGCGTTGCACAATTATTTAGTGATCAAATTTGGCTCTGGGCCCATGGGTATGAAGGGGGCGGCCCCTATGCGGAACTCATACGGCGACTATCACATTGGCTTATGAAAGAACCAGAATTAGAAGAAAATGACCTGAGGGCAGAAATCAATGGCAACACTCTTCATGTTTCCATGAGAAGCCTTCTCCCCCTTGAAGCAAACGTTCGCATAACGGGTCCGAATGATTTTAATGAAAACTTAGTCCTGAAACATTTAAGTAATGGGAAATATGAAGGAAAACTTTCCATTAATGTTGCTGGAATTTATCACATTAACAATGGTGAGAAATCTATTCTTGCGACCCAAGATCAAGATAAAAACCAAGAATGGCAAAATATCATCTCAACTAAAATACCGCTACGGCCCATTGTTAAAGCATCTAATGGCAGTATTGATTACATTGAAAATGGGTTACCACACTTAAAAGTTCTTCAAAAAAATCAAAAAACATCAGGTCGAAATTGGATTGGATTGAAAGATAACCATGCCTTCATAGTTACAGGTTCGCGATATGTAGATATTTTATCTGGCTGGTTTGCCTTGCTTGTTGGAGGCATCCTTGCCCTAGCATACTGGCGTAAAGAGACAGGGTAAAACGCCCCATTATAAAGGGTATCCTAATGTAAATAAGAGAGATAAATTTGACTTGCATTTCATTAAAAAAACGCCGCTAATCAATTTCCCGATACAAACGGAAAAAAACAGTTAAAAGGCAATCATGACGACACCATCAGATAAGACAACACCCGCCCTAGATGAAGACGCCATATCCGAGCGCGGAAAATCTATTCGCAAATATTGGTATTTAGAATCTGACATTGCCTATTTAAACCACGGTGCGTTTGGTGCCGTTTCCAAACCTGTCCATGAAGCTGCCAATGAATGGCGTTTACAGATGGAATATCAGCCCTCTCGTTTCATTCGTGAAGACCTGCCAAAAGCATTACGCCATTCTGCATCAATTTTAGGAAACTACGTTGGAGCTAAAGGTGATGACATCGTATTTGTGGATAATGCATCAACTGCGGTTAACGCTATTTTACGCTCTCTTGTTTTATTGCCCGGCGATGAAATCGTAACCACGAACCATGTTTATGGTTCCGTATTACGCACGTTAGAATTCATCTCTGAACGTGCGGGGGCGCGCCTTCTTTTTGCTAATATTCCTTTCCCTATTACAGATACGGAAGAAGCAAGTGACGTGGTTATTGATAAGCTTTCTCCCCGTACAAGGCTAGTTGTGATTGACCATATTACATCTTTAACTGCCCTGACCTTACCTTTAGAAAATATCATTTCAGAATGTAATGATCGTGCCATACCTGTTCTTGTAGATGGGGCCCATGCACCGGGATTCTTAGATTTAAACTTAGATAGACTTGGGGCAAGTTGGTATGTGGGGAATGGTCATAAATGGTTAGGGACGCCAAAGGGCTGTGCATTCTTATGGACGAAACCTGAATTACAAAATGCCGTCAGACCAACCACAATAAGTCACTTCATCTCTGGCGGTTATACAGCTGCCTTTGATTGGCCCGGTACAAAGGATTTTGCCCCATATTTAGCTATAGAGGCCGCCTTAAATTTTCGCAAACGATTTGGTGAGCAAGACATCAGGACCTATTGCAAAAAATTAGTAAATGAGGCTGCAGATTACCTTACTACAATTTGGGGAACCGAACGAGGGGCACCTGCTGAATTCACAGGATATATGGCAACAATTGCATGGCCGGGTTCTGAAAAAGCAAGCATCGAAAATGTTGATAAACTTCGAAAGATTTTCAGAGAAGAATATCAAATAGAAGTCGAACCCAAAGTTTTCAATGGTCGGATCTGGATCAGAATTTGCGCCTATCTCTATAACGAAATAGATGAATATAAGGCTTTAGGAAAAGCAGCCCTTGAGATTGTAAGTAAAGACCTTATCAACAAGAGCTAACTAAACAAACGCCCCTTACCATACAAATCGATAAGAGGAATATTTCGGGGTGATGCCATGGGAATTCGTCAAAGCATCTAATTTCTCTTGAACAGGCGGATGTCCGATCTCGTCCGCATGAATACCACCGCAAATGAATAAACCTTCACCACCAGCCACATGCGCCCCTTCAATGTCATGGGATAGAGAATCGCCAATGCCTAGTATCTTCTTTGCATCCGGTGCTAAGGTTTTACAGAAATCATAGGTTTCTTTCTGTGGTTTGCCATGCCAACGCACAGTACCCCCCATTTTCTCATATTCAAGGGCAACTTGTCCCGGACACATATTCAACGTGCCGTCTGGGGCAACGGAAACCAAGTCTGGGTTCACACAAATCAAAGGTAAATCCTTTTCGCGTGCGATCTTTAGATGCGGGCGATAATAATCTAAACCCCCATCACTTGTGCCTGTACAAAGGATGAAGTCAGCCTCGCTTGCGCTATCAACCGTCTCTTTACCCGTTCCTTCAAGAATAGCTAAGTTATCGTCATTCCATGTGAATGGAAGTGTCTTCTTCCCAAGGTTTTTAAAGATTGGATCTTCATTTGCCATGAAATTTCGATGGGCCATTTTACCTGAAGTCACCACATGATCATATAGGCCTTTATGGATACCCATACGTTCCATACGATCATATGAATCATCAACCATCTTTCCTGAATTTGAAAGAATGATAACAGTCTTACCCGTATCCTTTAAGCGCTCTAAGGCGTCAACAGCCCCGTCGTGTACTGTTTCTCCATTATGCAGGACACCCCATTGATCAATTAGAAATAAGTCAAATTCATCTACGATTTCGGACAGGCCGGATACCATTTTGCTGGTCATGGGGATTACTTTCTAGAAACGACGATATGGAAATTATTTTGAGGTAAAATTATGAAATAAATTAAATGATCCGCAATCCACTGGAAGGATCTTTAACCGGTTTAGGTTCACCAAACAGCATGCCTTGCCCAAATTCGATACCAAGGTCCATGATTTCCATCAACATGCGTTCAGACGCAATATTCTCCCCAATCACTTGAATATTCTTTTTTTCAAGATTTGAAAGAAGCTTTACAAAGCGTGTTTCGCTTTTGCGTTTGACCAGCGCTAATAAGGAAGGGCTGTCCATTTTCACAAAACTGATATGAGAGCGACTTAAAATAAGAGCATCCAAATCATCTGTTTTCACGTTATCAAGGGCAAAGCGTAAACCGATACTAGCCAAACGGCCCATTGGTTCACGCAGATCTTCTAACAGTGGATCTGATGTTTCATAATCTAGCTCTAGCACTAGGCTGCGAGCTAATGTTCGGCGTTTTTCCATATATTCGGAAAAATCACGCAAAAAAGAAACATCCGACAAAGTCGCAGGAGAAACATTACAGAAAATAGCACGGTCAAATTCCAAGCCACCATTTTGTTTCAAAATTTGCGCACAACGATAGAGCATCAATGTATCAAAAGTAGGGTTAAGTTCGTCTTCGTCCATCAAGGGCTGGATACGTTCGGGGATAAGTGTCTCCCCATCCTTCGAACGCAACCGTCCAAATGCTTCAAAAAAGCGACGTTTCCGTTGAGGCAATGTATGGATCGGCTGTAATAATGCATCAAGGCGTTTCGTTTCCAACGCTTCACGAACAATTGGTAATAACGCTTCATCCAATTCCACATGCGGCTTTATGCCCGGTGTCAATGCGGTGTCATCCAAGTTTAAATCTTCTACACGACTACGAACCTGATCTGGTAAGCCGTCTGTATAAAGTTTATCAACTAATGTTTGAAGAACTTCTACTTCCATGGCTAGCGCTTGACGTCGATCACCTTCGCTTTCAACATCTTGCGCATCATCATCTTCGTCCCAATCGTCTTCGTCTTCGAACTCATCCTCAGACGGAAGTTCACCTGCTAAATCACCCAAAATTCCAGACGCAAGTTCTTCTGCATTTGCTTCTTCTGTATCCTCTTCCCCCGTCAGGAAAGAAGGAATAGAACCCTTAGAAGCTACAGCCTCTTTCGGTGATGATTTTGAAGGTTTTGGGGAAGGTGCGGACCCTTCCTGTGCTAAGATCATATCACGTAGATGCAGCATATCATCGCGCATCTCTAATAAATCTAGCTTGGTTTTGTCATAGGCCTTTTTAAGTAAAAGCAAATGTCGGGCCTGACGTGAGGAAACCGATCGACGGTGCCAATTTTCATGAATAACAACCCCACAAAGGAAGGCTATTAAACCAACAATAATACCTTCCCCAAATGAAATGC
>CBFCZA010000010.1:0-18324 GCA_965602285.1 uncultured Curvivirga sp.
AAAGTGGCCTGAAATCTATACGCATCGAATTTGAAGGTCATGTTGTTGGGTTGAACACAAAACCATTGGTTCAGGCTATTCTTGCAGGCCTACTTCGTCCGTTTAGTGACAGTGTGAATATGGTAAATGCACCTACCATCGCACGCGAACGCGCCATTGACGTGTCTGAAGTGAAGCATGATCGCCCTTGTGATTATCAAACATTAATTCGTCTTACTGTAAAAACCGATAAATTTGAACGTACAGTTAGTGGAACGTTGTTTGGTGGTCAGAAACCACGCCTTATCGAAGTTAAAGGCATTGAGATTGAAGCCGAACTTACACAACATATGCTTTATATTACCAATGAAGATAAGCCGGGTATGATTGGTCAGTTGGGCCAAACATTGGGGAATATCGATGCGAATATTGCAACATTCCATTTGGGCCGTGCAGAAGAGGGCGGGGAAGCAATTGCCCTTCTTCAACTTGATGGGCCACTGGATGAAGGTTGCTTAAATCTTATCAGAAGTATTCCTGCGGTGAAGCAAGCAAAACTACTTAGTTTCTAAGAATAATAGAAATCCTCCCTAAAAGGCTCCGCATTTAAGTATGTGGGGCCTTTTTTTTACTATTATGTTGCAATGCACCAATATCTTCGACACCATAGGATAATTCAATTTAATGGGTGTGGAGAAAACCAAATGTTATATAGCCTTTATGATACAAGAGTACAGGCAATGGAACCGTTTCGCGTTATGGCGGATGCGACTAAGTTTTCTTTTACCCATCCTTTAAACCCTTGGTCTTATACACCCCTTGGAAAAAGCCTAGCTGCGGGGTCCAATGTGATGGAAAGCTTGCTTCGCGAACGTGGAAAACCTGCTTGGGGGATCGAGAAGACACTGGTCGATGGCAAGAAAGAAACAAATATCCATATTGATGTGGTAGAGCTACGGGCCTTTGGTGATCTTATTCATTTTAGGCGAGAAGGTGTAAAAGACGGCACACATCCAAAAGTTCTACTGGTTGCGCCAATGTCAGGCCATTACGCAACCTTATTGCGGGGTACCGTAGAAGCCTTGATCGAGGACCATGACGTTTATGTGACAGATTGGCATGATGCCGCTGAAATTCATGTGGATGAAGGCAAGTTTGGTATCGAAGAATATATGACATATTTAATGGATTTTTTTGAAATTATGGGGGAAGGGTCAAGTGTCATCGCAGTATGCCAGCCAGCCCCTCTTGTACTTGCGACGGTTGCTATTATGGCGGCGAATGAATCCCCTTATAAACCAAAGACGATGACGTTGATGGGGGGGCCGTTAGACACACGTATGGCACCTACTGTCGTGACCGAACTTGCTGATAAACATGGTATGAATTGGTTCCGTCGTAATTGCATCCATATGGTCCCAATGCGTTTTGAGGGATCTGGTCGACGTGTTTACCCCGGTTTCCTTCAGCTTCATGCTTTCCTTTCGATGAATCCAAAACGCCATACCCTTGCCCAATGGAAAATGTTTACTCATTTGGTTGAAGGGGATGGAGATTCTGCAGAAGCGCATCAAAAATTCTATGATGAATATCTTTCTGTTATGGATACGGCTGCTGATTTCTATCTAGAAACCATTGATGCAGTATTTAAAAGCCATCTGCTTCCAAAGGGATTGTTAGAATATAAAGGGCAAAAAGTAGATACCAAGGCGATTAAGAAAACGGCTCTTTTAACGGTAGAAGGCAGTCTGGATGATATTTCAGCACCGGGTCAAACTGTTGCAGCACATGATATGTGTTCAAATCTTAAGAAGACGATGAAAAAGAATTTACTACAAGAAGGCGTCGGCCACTATGGTATATTTAACGGTAAAAAATGGCGTGAAGTGATTAAGCCAGAGATTGGAAATTTCATTCGAAAGCATTCTTGAATAGGACCTATTCTTAAAGTTAATTCGAAAAGTTGATTTGAATCAATGTTCATTTTTAAAATATATATAATCTTGCCTGCAGGAGCTTGATAAATTGTAATGATTTTGAAAGAATGGCGGGGAATTTTATGGTTCAGGCGAATTGTGTAGAAGAAACTACCTTTGATATTAGACCAACGCTTGAACGCAATGGTACTTTTTTAGATATCTGGAAGAATCTGAGCAGTTCAGAAAAACCTCTTTTTACTGATTTTTCCCCTAAAAACTTACAAGATAAATTGTGGGAACATTTGTTTATCAGTGAAGTTTGCCGTGCCCCCTTCAATATAAAATTCACCTTTCAAGGCTTATTCATCACAGAGGTTTTAAATCGATATTTTATCGGTAAAACGCTTAATGAAGCCATGTTTGGCGAAGAATTTGAAAATGTTGAAGGTATATTTCATAAAATATGTCAAGCAGGACGACCAGTCCTTTCAACCGAAAATATTATGACCAGTATGGATAAGATTATTTCATGCGAGGCTATTCACGTCCCATTCTTTAATGCCCATGGAGAAGTGAGCCATATTGCAGGATGTTTACATAAAATATCCTCTATGCCTGTCCCTGATTCGAAGGCCAATGGTAAAGTTTGGGAGTTAGTTACCTCATCTGTATTGTAGAATGAGGGATATGGAATCAATAAAGGCGCCTTTCATAAAAAGGCGCCTTTATTATTGATCGTAAATATCGCTTAGGCGGGTTGAACTTCAACACCGTTATCAGTGAATGTTTGGGCAAGTTCGCCTGTTTCAAACATTTCACGAATAATGTCGCAACCACCGACAAATTCACCTTTAACATAAAGTTGCGGGATTGTCGGCCAGCTTGAAAATTCTTTGATACCTTCGCGTACTGCCATGTCATCAAGAACATTGATGCCTTTAAAAGGCACACCAACGTGGTTCAATACTTGAACAACAGCAGCTGAAAAACCACATTGTGGAAATACAGGTGTGCCTTTCATGAATAAGACAACGTCATTTTCTTTGATCTCTGATTCGATTTGTTCGAATGCTGGGTTATCGCTCATTTTAAATCCTTTCTTGAACAACCAATTAATGGTTATTCTCCATCCTCAGGTACAGCTGTTTGCAAGGCAAGCGCATGAAGTTCATTGCCCATGCGCCCTTGCAATGCTTTGTAAACCATTTGGTGTTGTGCAACACGGCTTTTGCCTTTGAATTGTGCAGATTTTACAAAGGCTGCATAATGATCCCCATCACCACGCAGGTCGTTGATAACAACTTCTGCATCGGGAAGGGCTTCTTTAATGAAGCTTTCGATATCTGCTTGTGACATCGGCATAATGGTCTCTCCTAATTGTTTATTATATAGCTTTAAACTAATTAAGCGTCGATGGACATATAATTTGGCATCCAACCTTCAAACGCATCTCTTAGCTCTGTAAGCGATATGGCATCGTTACTGCCCAGCTTCAAGTCATTTCCGCCAGTTTTGCCAACGATTTCTACAGAAATACCAGATTCTTTCGCTTTTGCGATAATTTCATCCGCATTTTTTGTAGAGATGAGGTAGCGTGCTTGATCTTCACCGAAGAAATAAGCATGCGCAGCAATATCAGCAGATGCGGGTTGGGATAATTCCAAGCCCATTCGACCAGAAATAGCCATATCTGCAGCCGCACAAGCCAAACCACCATCAGACAGATCATGAGATGCAGTTACAAGGCCATCATGGATAAGATCACGCAAGAAGTTACCATTGGCAAGTTCTTGGTCCAAATCAACAGGTGGTGGCGCGCCTTCTTCACGGCCTTCCATCATTTCCATATAGATTGTATTACCCAACCAACCAACAGTATCACCAATCAGGATCAAATCTTCACCTTCAGATTTCAGGTCGATAGATACGGATTTTGACACGTCATCAATCATACCAACACCACCGATAACAGGGGTAGGTAAGATCGCTTCGCCATTTGTTTCGTTATATAAAGATACGTTACCAGAAACGACAGGGTAGTTGAATTTGATTGCCGCTTCGGACATGCCTTTAACTGCCCCCACAAACTGACCCATGATACGTGGGCGTTCTGGATTACCAAAGTTCATGTTGTTGGTGATCGCCAATGGTGTCGCACCAGAAGCCGTCAAGTTACGCCAGCTTTCTACAACAGCTTGCATGCCACCTAATTTAGGATCGGCAAAGCAATAACGCGGTGTGCAATCCGTAGAGATCGCAATTCCTTTTTTGCTGTTTGGTAAACGTACAACTGCCGCATCACAACCTGGTGCCTGGATGGTGTTACCCATAACAAGGTGGTCATATTGTTCCCAAATCCAACGACGTGATGCCAT
This sequence comes from uncultured Curvivirga sp., assembly GCA_965602285.1. Classification (GTDB taxonomy): domain Bacteria; phylum Pseudomonadota; class Alphaproteobacteria; order UBA8366; family Aestuariispiraceae; genus Curvivirga. The sequence continues at coordinate 4,274 of CBFCZA010000010.1, forward strand.
ATTTGGCGATCCCATCAATGTTTTTAATGCGTCAGTTAGGCTGTCAGCAACTTTCACATCGTTGGCATCAATCACTGCTTGTGCAGGGGTTTCTTCCCAAGGACGTTCATACATAGGGCTTGCATCTACCAATGGCGGAACTGGAATAGAACCAATATGTTGTCCTTCCCATTTCATCGTCAACTCGCGTGTGTCAGTTACCTTACCAACAACAGCAAAATCTAATTCCCATTTTTCGAAAATAGCACGTGCTTCGTCTTCACGACCGGGTTTAAGAACCATCAACATACGTTCTTGGCTTTCAGAAAGCATAAGTTCGTACGGGGTCATACCTGTTTCACGCATTGGTACTTGGTCTAACCAAAGTTCGATACCAACTTCACCTTTATCTGCCATCTCAACAGAAGAAGACGTTAGGCCAGCTGCCCCCATATCTTGGATGGAAACAATGGCGTCTGTGCCCATCAACTCAAGGCAGGCTTCCAGCACAAGTTTCTCTGTGAAGGGGTCACCTACTTGTACAGTTGGGCGTTTAGCATCTGTATCAGCATCAAATTCAGCAGAAGCCATAGTCGCGCCATGGATACCATCACGGCCTGTTTTTGATCCAACATAGATCACAGGGTTGCCGATACCAGAAGCTTTCGAATAGAAAATTTTATCCGCATCAGCCAAGCCAACAGTCATTGCGTTTACAAGGATGTTGCCGTCGTATGCTTTATGGAAATTCGTTTCACCACCAACGGTTGGGACACCCATACAGTTACCATATCCACCGATACCAGAAACAACACCAGAAAGAAGATGTTTGGTTTTTGGATGATCAGGGCTACCAAAACGTAATGCGTTCATATTCGCAATTGGGCGTGCACCCATGGTGAATACATCACGCATGATACCACCAACACCGGTAGCTGCACCTTGGTAAGGTTCGATGTAACTTGGATGGTTGTGGCTTTCGATTTTGAAGATAGCCGCTTGTCCATCTCCAATATCAACAACACCAGCGTTTTCACCCGGGCCTTGGATTACTTGTGGGCCTTCGGTTGGAAGTTGCTTCAACCAGAACCGTGAAGATTTGTAAGAACAATGTTCCGACCACATGACAGAGAAGATACCCAGCTCTGTGTAGTTTGGTGTGCGGCCCATGATGTCTAGCATGATACCACGTTCTTCTGTGGTGATGCCATGTTCTGCGATCAGTTCGTCGTTAACTTCAATCGCGTTAAATTTTGCGTTATAATCTGTCATCGATTCTCTCGCTTAGCTGAAGTTTTTAACGATGCTGGCGAACAAGGCTTGGCCTTCTGTTCCACCATGCAAAGGATCAATAGCATTTTCAGGATGGGGCATCATGCCAAGCACGTTGCCTTTTTCATTCACAATGCCTGCGATATTACGTTGCGATCCATTTAGGCTCGTCTTGTCGTTAACAACGCCGTCTTCATCACAATAGCGGAATGCCACGCGGCCTTCACCTTCTAGACGATCCAGTGTGTCTGTATCTGCAAAGTAGTTGCCTTCATTATGGGCAACAGGAACAGTAATCACTTGATCTTTTGCATAACCAGAAGTGAAACGTGTTTCACTGCTTTCGATTTTTAGCTGTGTACGTTTACAGATAAATTTCAAGCTAGCATTATGCATCAAGGCGCCGGGTAATAGGCCTGTTTCGGTTAAAATTTGGAAACCGTTACAAACACCAAACACCATCACGCCCGCATCAGCAGCTTTTGCCACTTCGCGCATGATTGGGCTATTTGCACCCATGGCACCACAGCGTAGGTAATCTCCATAAGAGAATCCACCAGGGACCATGATCATGTCAACTTTTGGCAATTCGCTTTCGCCATGCCAAACGATTGTTGGTTTCACGCCAGACGCTTGTTCAAGCGCGGCTACTGCATCATTTTCCCGATTGGTACCGGGGAAGAGAATGACTGCGGATTTCATCGGTTCCGTCCATCCTAAAAGTTAGAGTTTCGCCAAAAACGAGGGGTTTCTACTAAGCAGAAAGCTCGATTGCGTAATCTTCGATAACTGTATTTGCAAGAAGCTTCTCGCACATTGCTTCTACTTGCACTTTCGCTTTTGTTGCGTCAGTCTCAGCAAGATCAAGTTCGATAACTTTGCCTTGGCGAACTTCGTCAACACCAGAAAAGTCTAATGCACCTAAAGCATGTTCAATTGCTTTGCCTTGTGGGTCTAAAACACCATTTTTTAATGTGATAGTTACTGTAGCTTTCACGGAAATTCTCCTAAAACAGTCCGTTATGCGGATAAACGAAAAAGAGGCGTGATTAAACGCCTCTCAATCATACTTATGATTCTTTTGTGCCGAGTTCGTCTTCAACATCAGGAACACCACCTTCGGGTAGGATTCCAAGTCTGCGGGCAACTTCTTGATATGCTTCTTCAACGCCACCTAAATCACGGCGGAAACGATCTTTGTCCAACTTCTCGTTAGTTTTGGCATCCCAAAGACGACAATTGTCTGGGGAAATTTCATCCGCAAGGACAACGCGAATTTCGCCATTGTCATCTTCAACGCGACCAAATTCCAATTTGAAATCTACAAGCTTGATACCAATGCCCATGAATAGGCCAGATAGATAGTCGTTCACCCGTAAGGTCATCGCCATGAAATCATCGATCTCTTGTGGTGATGCCCAACCAAAGGCTGTTGCATGTTCTTCTGAAATGATTGGGTCATCCAATTCATCCGACTTGTAGCAAAACTCTACAATGGAACGCGGCAAAATTGTGCCTTCAGGAATGCCCAAACGTTTGGACATGGAACCTGCGGCAACGTTGCGCACAATTACTTCCACTGGAATGATGTCTACATGATGACAAAGTTGTTCACGCATGTTGATACGTTTGATGAAATGAGTTGGAATACCCATGTCTTGTAGGCGCAACATGAAAAATTCGGAAATGATGTTATTTAAAACACCTTTGCCGTTGATTGTGCCTTTTTTCTTAGCGTTAAAGGCGGTTGCGTCGTCTTTAAAATATTGAACAACGGTACCTGCTTCTGGTCCTGCGAATAGAACCTTGGCTTTGCCTTCGTAAAGTTTAGTGCGTTTTGCCATCTGTGTTTCCTTACATGCGATCACGTCGCGTAAAAATGTGTCACAGGAATAGGGTGGATTAAAATAGATCTACACCCAATTTCATGGACGCCCTATAGCAAGTTTAAGCCGGAGATACAATCGACTTTAGCAAAAAACCCACAACATTGTATCAAAGCTAAATTGAAAGTCTTTGTACGAAAAGGACATAACAGCTCAAAGCCCTATAAAACATGGCTAAATTGTCATGGGTACAATTGTTTGAATGCATTTGAAATTAAGGCCTGTTAGGTTAGCAATCATTAATGTAGGAGGTGGTTTTGGGAATCGCATTCATTGCCTTATGGCTTTCAATTTTATTTCCGCTGGTTTTCAGCGTAGGGCCGGGTAATCTATTATGTGCCGTTGCTGGTGGTGCTCAGGGGTTTCGTGCATCCCTTCCATTTATCCTTGGCCTAGATCTGGTTTATTCCAGTTACTCTTTGTTATTTGGATTTGGGTTAGGGGCTTTAGTTCAACAATACCCTATCTTGATGCAATCCATTCAATTTATTGGCGCTGTTTATGTGGCATGGCTTGCCTTCAAGTTTTTTAAACGTAAATCTGTACATGCTAAAGAAATGCCACAATTACGTTTCATTGACGGTGTTATTTCTCAAGCTTTGAATGTGAAGGGGGTGTCTATCGTCTTGACCATGTATTCGCAATTTTTGAATCCAGAAGAAGAGTTGGCACCGCAAGTATTGGGATTAACCCTTGCATTAACCCTGCTGAATCTATTCACGCATAGCACATGGACTATTGGTGGGGCGTGGATGGCACGAACATTCGCCAGTGAACGTGCTGTACGCCTGCAAAGTCTTTTCTTTGGGACTATGCTTCTTTTCGTATCTGTATGGTTATTGTTGAAAGCTTTTTAAGTTAAGGATTGAGATTGAATAAAAAAAGGGAGGTCAAATTATGGCCTCCCTTTTTTAGTTACTATCTTTTCTTTGGTTTTCAGCTGCCGATAACGCGGCTCCACCAACCTTTACGTTTTGGCCCTTCAGGTTTTGGCGTATCAGCTACAGGCTCTGCCTTTGGAACAGGAGCTGCTGGAGCTGCAGGTTTTGCTGCTTCTGGTGCTGGTGACGCTACCGGTGCGGCCGCAGGAGTGGCTGCTGCTGTTGCAGCTACTGGAGTTGCAGTTTCAGCGTCTGGTTTTTTCGCTGTTGCTTTTTTAGCGCGGGTTTTCTTCGCCGTTGCTTTCTTAGCAGCAGTTTTCTTTGCCGTTGCTTTCTTAGCACGTGCTTTTTTGGCAGTGCCTTTCTTCGCACGGGTTTTCTTTGCTGTTGGTGCATCGTCAGTTGTACCTACAGTTTCACCTTGTGATGCTTCGTTAGTAGAAGCTTCGGAAGGTGTCGCTGGTGCTGCTTCAACTTTTGGCGTTTCAACAGCAGCTGACACAGCAGGAGTATCAGAGGATGTTTCAATCGGTATTTTGCGACGGCGCACTTTGCGTGGTGTATCGTCTATGACTTGTGATACACCAGATGTTGGTGCGCCATCAGTTTCGGTTGTTACCGTATCACCCGAAGTTCCATCATTTGCGGCCGTTGCATCGTTGTTTTTACGATCATCCCGATCATGACGATTTCCACGGCGACCATAACGACTGCGTTGATTGCGACGTCCACGGTTATTGCGAGGCTTCTCTTCTCCATCTTCTGAAGCGGCAGCTGCATCACCATCTTCACCAGAAGGTACAGGTATTTCCGCATTTTCAGCCTCATTATCGCCTTCGCTATCTGGGAGTTCGTTGCCTTGCTCATCGCGGCCACGATTACGACGACGACCGCCACGACGGCCACGTTTGCGGCGTTTGCGTTGGTTTTCATCAGAATCGTCATTGTCATCCCCATTTTCTGAAGACGCTTCGCCTTCTTCTTGATTTTCATCAGATGGGTTCTGATCATCACGTTCATCTTCACGTTTACGACCACGACGACGGCGGCGACGTTTACGGGATTTGTTATCTCCGTCTTGCTCGCTGTCTTGCTCTGTATCTTTTGTTACAACAACGTCATCTTCTTCGTCAGCTATAATTGGTGGAACCTCTTTAATTAGAGCTTCGCCTTCCAATACACCTTCACGATCCAGAGTAAAATCTGTAGGAAGCATTTTCATATCTACAAGAATAGAAAGCTTGTAGCCATAATTGGCTTCCATTTCGGTTAGGGCGGCACGTTTTGAATTTAAGATATACATTGCAACTTCAGGGTTTACTGTAACCGTTAGGTTCGCAGTGCGAAGGCGCAAGCCTTCTTCCTCAATCGTACGTAATACATTCAATGCCGCAGAATCTGTGGATTGGATGTAACCTGTACCAGAACAAGTTGGACAATGTTGCGAAATCGCTTCCAAAAGACTTGGGCGTAAACGTTGGCGGGACATTTCCAAAAGTCCGAAAGGACTGATGCGCCCCACTTGAATACGCGCACGATCTCGACGCAAGCTTTCTTTAAGCTTACGTTCAACGGCAGCATCATTTCGGCTGTCATCCATGTCGATGAAATCAATCACAATCAAACCGGCCATGTCACGCAAACGTAATTGACGTGCAATTTCTTCCGCGGCTTCTAGGTTCGTTTTGATCGCTGTTTCTTCGATATGGCGTTCTTTTGTCGCACGACCAGAGTTAACATCAATCGCAACTAAAGCTTCGGTTTGGTTCATCACAATGGACCCACCAGATTTTAAAATCACGGTAGGTTCATGGATTGCAGAAAGCTGGCTTTCAACCTGATAGCGTTGGAACAATGGAATACCATTTTCATCACGATAAGGTTGAACCTTTTTCGCATGACTAGGCATCAACGTTTTCATAAAGTCTTTTGCGGTACGATAGCTTTCATCACCAGCAACTAGGACTTCTTCGATTTCTTTAGTGTAAAGATCCCGAATAGATCGTTTGATCAGATTGCCTTCCTCATGAATGAGAGAAGGGGCTGTTCCATCCAAAGTTTTAGTTCGGATTTGATCCCATAAACGAGTGATATATTCAAAGTCACGCTTTACCTCTGTTTTTGTACGTCCTGAACCTGCAGTACGTACTATAACAGCCATGCCTGTTGGAACCTTAAGTTCTGCGACAACAGTTTTAAGACGCTTGCGATCTTGGATATTGGTGATCTTGCGACTAACGCCACCGCCACGTGATGTGTTAGGCATCAATACACAATAGCGACCTGCCAAAGAAAGATAGGTTGTTAGGGCTGCGCCCTTGTTACCACGTTCTTCTTTTACGACTTGAATCAAAATCACCTGACGGCGTTTGATAACTTCTTGAATTTTATATTGACGTTTAAGGCGCGGGCGGCGTTTTGCAGTTTGTTCCTGCGCTTCGTCGGCGCCTTCATCCCCACCTAATTCTTCAACTGGGGCTGTGCTGTCTGTTGTTGTTTCATCATCATCATCGTCGTCTGTTGGGTTGTCTTCAACCAAATCATCACGATCACCTACCGGAATACGGTAGTAATCCGGATGGATTTCTGAAAAAGCTAGGAAGCCATGACGATTGCCGCCATATTCTACGAATGCAGCCTGTAAAGACGGTTCTACTCTGGTCACTTTGGCCAGATATATATTACCTTTTAATTGTCTCTTACTTTCTGTCTCGTAGTCAAATTCCTCAAGCCGGTTGCCGTTGACGACCGTTACGCGAGTTTCCTCGTCGTGGGTCGCATCGATTAACATTCTTCTTGCCATTTAATTTTTCTCCGAACCGCGCAACGGTGGAGGATAGCCTCGCATCCATGGAGCGCGGCAAGATGTTGTCATTGGATCCGATGTCCCGCTGCGCACGCGCAAAACCGCCATTAGACTTGTGGGTGTAATCCACAAAACCTGTTAGGTCTAACGACCCATTGGCGTTATCGGGAAGCAATCGCTGCATGTCCAATCCTTGTTGTAGTCGCTTATTTTACAGAATGTAAAATTACACGACCGTTTTCCTAATATATAGGCAGTCAGAGGCTGGTGCGTATTGAGAGGCGCTTTGTATCAAAGGGCCTGCTTGCGGTTGGCATCAGCGTAATCCACCAGAGTCTTGATCCGTGTCACAAGGGCATTCTATAAGCGCGTATTCTTTTATTAGTATGGCGCGCTGGCCTTGTGGGTAACGTCTCTTTCTAATTCTAGAAGGGGCCTTCAACTTGATCTTTACTAGGATTAACCTAGTAAAGTTGAGGATAAGAATTTATCCCTTCAAGCAGAGGTTTGAACATCTTCTAAAATGTAAAACTTTAATCCGCATCCCATTAATAACCCTGTCCGGTAGGAAAGCTCAATCTATATCTTTCATATTTATGCATATTTTTTAATATTTCTTCAAAAAACACCTTTTATTTGCAAGTTTTGCCACCAAATAACATTCTGCACTTGGAAAGAAACGCGAAGCAGGGCAAAATAATTACTGATTTAATATTTCCGCATAAGGGTGATGCGAATCTAATGTTACGTGGGTTATGTTTTAAAAACATCGCATTCTTATGGGTGCTTTTCGTCAGTGTCTTTTTTTCTGCCCTCTCTATGGCAGCGGAAAAAGTATTAGACTTACGTATTGGCGAACATGGTGAAAAGACGCGTTTTGTTGTTGAAATGACTCGTCAACCTGCCTATCAAATTTTTACCCTTTCTAACCCATATCGTGTTGTGATTGATCTTCCCGAAATGACTTGGGACGCAAAAAAAGTAAAGGCACGTGGCTTGGTTAAAGGGTTCCGGCATGGATTGTTCCGCCCCGGTGTTACTCGAATTGTGATCGATGCAGCGAAACCTATATCAATTGCAAAGCATTTTATTTTGGATGGGGCTGAAGGAAAAGGGCATCGTCTTGTTGTTGATTTGGCCCCAGTCACAAAGACTGCTTTTGCCAAGTCGGAACGAAAAGTTCAATCATCTGATTGGGCTAAGGTTTCTAAAGTGGAACAAAAAACAGTTGTTATGCCTGCGCCTTCTTCTGGAGGAGTGGACGTAGCACCTAAACCTTCTAAGCCTATGATTGTTATTGATGCGGGGCATGGTGGACCTGACCCCGGTGCTATTGGCGGTGGTGGTACCTATGAAAAGCATATAACGCTTGCTGTAGCAAAAGCCGTTCGAAAGCTGCTTATTAAAAGTGGGCGTTATAGTGCAAGGCTGACCCGTGATCGTGATTTTTATATCCCGTTACGAAAAAGATATAGAATTGCCGAGGATAGCAAGGCTGATTTATTTGTTTCTTTGCATGCAGACAAGATTGAACGTAGTAGTGTAAGGGGGGCTTCTGTTTATACTTTATCAGAACGTTCTTCAGATAAAGAGGCTGCTAAACTTGCGGCAAAAGAGAATAAGTCAGATATCATTGTTGGGGTTGATTTAACTGGGTATGACGAAGTTGTTGCCCGAACATTATTAGATTTTGAACAAAGAGCCACCATGGAAATGAGTTGGCATTTTGCAGAAATATTAGTTGGGGAATTAGGTAAGGAAATCAAACTCCTTAGAAATACACATCGTTTTGCTGGTTTTGCCGTTTTAAAATCTCCTACGGTTCCTTCTGTTTTGATTGAACTTGGGTATTTATCTAATCGTAAAGATGAAAAATTGTTAAAATCTCCAAAACAGCAACAAAAAATAGCAAAGGCTTTATTGCGAACTATTGATGCGTATTTCAAACGCCAAGAACGTTTAAGTCGTTCATAAAAGTTTTGAAATATTGCCATTAAGTTGCCATAAATTATTGAGATTGTGAGTTTGAAATTATTAATGAAATGGATGTAAATTTGTCTCGCCAAATGTTAATGGATCTAGGGGTGGCTTTCTCGCCAAGAAATAACTGATGAAATTTCTGATGAAATTAGTAGGCTGGGTTTTCTCTCTTGCCTTGCTTGGTGTTCTCCTTGGGGGGGCAGGGGCTACCTATATCTTATGGCATTACGGGTCTCAACTTCCTGATTATAAGCAACTTGTTGATTATGAACCCCCGACGGCAACCCGTGTCCATGCAGGTGACGGGCGTTTGATTGCAGAATATGCTACGGAAAAACGTGTATTTGTCCCCATATCATCCATGCCTAAAGAAGTCGTGAATGGCTTTGTTGCTGCGGAAGATCAGAATTTTTATGAACATTACGGTGTTGATCCAATAGCCTTAGCCCGTGCCATGGTTAGTAATGTTCGGTTCTATTTTCAAAAGCGTCGCTTCATTGGTGCATCGACAATCACCCAGCAAGTGGCGAAGAATTTTTTATTGACCAATGAAGTTTCTATTACGCGAAAAATAAAAGAAGCAATTTTAGCTTTTCGGATAGAGCGGGCATTGACCAAAGATCGAATTATGGAGCTTTATCTGAATGAAATTTATTTAGGTTATGGGTCTTACGGTGTTGCCGCTGCGGCTTTAAATTATTTTGACAAGTCGATGGATCAATTGACCACAGCAGAAATTGCTTACCTTGCTGCTTTGCCTAAAGCACCCAATAATTATCACCCTATTCGTAAATATGATGCTGCCATCAGCAGACGAAATTGGGTCATTGGTCGGATGCTGGAAGAAGGATACATCGATCGACTTTCCGCGATGGAAGCACAAGAGGCGAATTTAGAGGTTGTGCCTAAGACCGCAACAGAATTTGTGGAGGCCAGCTATTTTGTCGAAGAGGTAAGAAGAGACTTAGCTAAAAATTACGGCCTTGATATGGTGAATGAAGGAGGGTTGTCTGTACGCACGACCTTAGACCCAACCTTGCAAGGGCAGGCTGAGTTAGCGCTACGTAAGGGGTTGGAAGCTTATGATCGTCGCCATGGATATCGTGGAACACTGGGCACTATTGATTTATCTGATGGGTGGGAACTTCGTCTAAAGGACATGGCAATACCCAAAGGTGTTAAAGATTGGCAAAAGGCTGTTGTGATAGAACTTCTACCGGACCATGCATTCATCGCCTTAGAAGACGGAAGCAGTGGCACAATCCCTATGACTGAATTAGGGTGGGCAAGAAAAGCATTAAAGAAGCAAAAGGTTGGTGGAAAAGTTAAGGCTCCTTCCGATGTGTTTGTGCTTGGCGATGTTATTTTGGTGGAGTTAGCCACATTAGGGCCTCCTCCTAAAAAAGGCGATCCCCCTATAGAATATCCGCCTGAGACCTATGGTTTACGTCAAGTGCCAGAGATTAACGGCGCTATCGTAGCACTTGATCCCCATACAGGACGAGTATTAGCCATGTCTGGTGGATGGAGCTATGATCGAAGTCAGTTTAACCGTGCCACGCAGGCAAGGAGGCAACCGGGATCAAGTTTCAAACCTTTTGTTTATTTAGCTGGACTAGATAATGGATATACACCAGCAACAATGATTTTGGATGCGCCTTTTGTCTTGGACCAAGGGCCGGGCTTGCCTAAATGGAAACCGGCTAATTTCTCGAAAAAATTCTATGGACCTAGTCCTATGCGTATTGGGATTGAGAAATCTAGAAACTTAATGACCGTCCGTTTAGCCCAAGCTATTGGCATGAATACAGTGTCAGAATATGCGGATCGCTTTCACATTATGAAAGATATGCCTGAACAATTGTCAATGGCACTGGGGGCAGGGGCTGTGCGGTTGATTGATCTTGCTGGTGCCTATGGAATGCTGGTAAATGGAGGGAAAGAAATCTCCCCAACATTTATTGATCGTGTGCAAAATAAACATGGTAAAACTATATTCAAACATGACATGCGCGCTTGTACGGGGTGTAAAGTTTATGCATGGGAAGGCACCCAAAACGTTCCTAAGCTTCCTGATGATCGGAAGGTCGTAACGGACCCTGCGTCAGCTTATCAAATTGTTACAATGTTAGAAGGCGTCGTACAACGTGGTACAGGGCGACGCATTAGATCTATTGGTAAGCCATTAGCAGGTAAAACAGGAACAACAAACGACAGTCGGGATACATGGTTTATGGGCTTTGCCCCCGATTTAGTTGCAGGTGTTTTTGTTGGGTTTGATACACCTATATCTTTAGGACGGCAGGTATGGGGTGGGCAGGAAACGGGATCTTCTGTTGCGGCACCAATCTTTAAATCATTCATGGAAGAGGCGATGGCAACACGCCCAGCTATTCCATTTAGAACGCCGCCCGGGGTTCGTATGGTGCGTATTGATGCAACGACGGGTGAATTAGCCCATTCTGGAAGCCCTAAGGTTATCACCGAGGCCTTTAAACCGGGGACTGAACCTGGGATTGGGGCGCGTGTTGTTGTGATTGATGGATCTGATAGTGATGAGGTGAATGAAAATGGTGAGGAAAAAACCTTACGTGCAAATACAGGTGGATCTCGCGGCATCTATTAATCATTCATGATTATATAATCTCATAGACATTGAGAAGAAACGGGGGAGGCCCTTGCCAGCAGCCTGTCTTTGCCTTATGTCCTGTGTCGAAATTAAAGAGTTTTTGAGGAGTTACGCAAATGCGTGCAGAAATCCAATCTATGGTCGATGATATCAGACAGTCTTTGGACTTGCTGAGTAAACATATTGATTTGGACGTTTCTGAAAAACGTTTGATGGAATTAAACGCACGCGTCGAAGATCCAAGCCTTTGGAACGATTCCTCAGAAGCACAAAAAGTCATGCAAGAACGCGCTGCCCTTGATGCACAAGTGTCTGGCTATAAAGTTCTTTCTACTAGTCTTGATGATAATATTGAACTTATCGAGATGGCTGAAATGGAACAAGATCAAGATATGGTGGATGAGGCGGAAGCGTCTATTTCCGAAATGCATGTAAAAGCAGCAAAGCTTCAATTGGAAAGTTTGTTGTCTGGTGAAGCGGATAGTAACAATTGCTTCTTGGAAATTCATGCAGGTGCTGGTGGCACGGAAAGTTGTGACTGGGCAAATATTCTTCTGCGTATGTATACGCGCTGGTCTGATAGCAAAGGTTACAAAGTAGAAATGTTAGAGGAAAGTGCTGGCGAAGAAGCTGGCATAAAATCTACAACTTTGAAAATTTCTGGCCATAATGCTTATGGCTGGTTGAAAACGGAAAACGGCGTTCATCGTCTTGTTCGTATTTCTCCTTTTGATAGCCAATCGCGTCGTCATACAAGCTTTTCCTCTGTAACTGTTTATCCAGAGGTTGATGATAATATTGATATTGAGATTGCTGAGAGCGATTTGCGCATTGATACATATCGCGCTTCTGGTGCTGGTGGACAGCATGTGAATACAACCGATTCTGCTGTTCGTATGACCCATATTGCCACAGGTATCGTTGTGCAATGTCAAAATGATCGATCGCAACATAAGAACCGTGCAACAGCGATGAAAATGTTACAAGCGCGATTATATGAACGGGAACTGCAAATCCGTGAAGCCGAGGCTCAAGGCGAATATCTTGAAAAAACAGATATTGGTTGGGGACATCAAATTCGATCTTACGTATTGCAACCATATCAAATGGTAAAAGATTTACGTACGGGTGTTGAAAAAAGCAACAGTCAGGGCGTCCTTGATGGTGACCTTGATGCTTATTTAGAAGCAGCACTTGCTCTTAAATTAGAAGGTAATAGCGGCGAAGGTATCGACGATATAGATTGATTTATTTTAATCTATAAAGTTTTGAATGGCTTTTAGCGTTTCTTCAGGGGCTTCTTCTACAAGGAAATGCCCTGCATTGATACTATGGCCTGTTACCATATTGGCTTTTTCTCGCCATGCTTCAATAAAATCATAATTCTCATGCATGAACCCTTTTGCTCCCCAAAGAATGAGGGCTGGGCATTCTATACGATTATCAATATCCGCACGGTCATGTTCTAAATCTATAGTCGCAGCAGCACGGTAATCTTCGCAAATTCCATGGATGGTTTCATCGGTGAAGCAACGTTCATAATCAGAGATAGCTTCTTTGTGAAAGCTATTAAGGCCAGAACCCAATCCGCCCAACGTGCGCTGCAAATAGATTTTCTTGCTATTCCCAATCATTTGCTCAGGGAATGGTTTTGCTTGGGTTAGGAAGAACCAATGGTAATAGGCCTCTGCCGTTTTTTGGTTAACAGTATCAAAAAATGTAAGTGTTGGAATAATGTCGAGGATGATCACTTTTTGAATATGGGCTGGATGGTCTAGGCATAAGCGATGAGATACACGCCCGCCACGATCATGACCAATAAGTTGAAAAGTTTCATGGCCTAGATGTGACATTAAGGATACCATGTCTTGTGCCATTTCACGTTTGGAATATTCGTGATGATCGTTTGAACCTAAGGGTTTGCTACTATCCCCATATCCACGAAGATCTGCACATATAACTTGATGTGTCTTTGCTAGTTCATTGGCAATGGGGTGCCACATTACATGTGTTTGTGGGAAGCCATGTAATAGTAGTAGTGGAGGGCCTTCACCACCAACCGAATAGGCTATATCTATATCATTCACATGGGCAATATTTTTGGTGAAGTTTGGCAATAAGTTGTTTTTATGTTCAAGCACTTTTAACACCTCTCCCAGATTTTTTATGTCTGGTTGCCAACCAAAGGCCTGGAAGCACAAAAAGAACACCTATCCAGTGATAATTTTGAAAGATTTCATCTAATAAAGCCCACGCCATGATGCTATTTGCGATAGGCGATAGATATAAAATCAGTCCAGCTGTTGAGGCACTAACCAGTGTTTGAAGTTTCGAATAGGAAAGGTAGGCACCGACACTCGCAAAAATAGCAACAAGAAGAATGACGGAAGCTGCTTTTAAAGAAAACTCTGCTGTTTCGATATATACCCCTTCCCATATTGTGAATGGAAAAAGTATCAAAACGCCAAACAATGTAATTGAAGCTAAGCGGTCTGTCGTCTTAAGTTTCGTAGGGCTAAATTTCAACATGATTGAATAGATAGACCATCCGAAAGCCGCAGCTAAAATCCATAGATCTCCTGCTGTGAATTCTAACGATAAAAAGGTTTCAAAACTGC
>CBFCZA010000011.1:0-17315 GCA_965602285.1 uncultured Curvivirga sp.
TAGCTTGTTTCTTTTGCATTTTAGATAGGCATACTTCATGTTAGTTGTTAGGTTATAAATATTCTGAACTAAATGAATAACAACAAGAAGTAGGTATGCGCGGCATGTTCGGACTAGACTTAGCAACAATGCAAATGATCAGTGTCTTTTTGGTCATCGGGCTTACTTTAACTCTATATGCCACAGATAAGCTTCCGCTTGAAGTAACATCCTTTGCAGTAATTTGTATTTTACTCATCTTGTTTTATGTATTCCCTGTCGTCGATGACATGGGGGGGAATAAGTTAGATGCAAAGACTATTCTTTCTGGTTTTGCAAACCCCGCACTTCTTACTGTGCTTGCGCTTTTAGTCTTAGGGGAAGGACTTGCCAGAACAGGTGTCCTAGATAGCGTAGCTGTTGTTGTTCATGATATGTCAAAGGGAAGGCCTGCGCTTTCCATAACGATCGCCCTTTTGGTTGTTGTTGTGATTAGCGCCTTATTAAATAATATTCCTGTTGTGGTGATCTTTGTGCCAATCATGCAGGCCCTTGCCATAAAGATAGGTAAATCAGCTAGTCGCTATATGATGCCCCTTAGTTTTGCCGCCATTCTCGGGGGGATGACAACACTTATCGGGTCATCAACAAACTTACTTGTTTCCAGTGCATTGATTAAATTGGGAGAGAAGGGCTTTAGCTTCTTCTCTTTTGCAGTTCCCGGTCTTGTGGTTGCCAGTGCTGGCTTAGTATATGTTCTTTTTATAATGCCACGTATTTTGCCTGATCGTGAAGGTTATGATGGAGCCGATACTTCATCTGGTGGTAAACATTTTCAAGCGCAGATTAAGATTTCAAAAGGATCAAAGTTAGCTGGTTTTAAATCTGTTAGCGGGTTCTTTCCAGAATTAGAAGCTATTAATGTTCTTTCTTTCATACGGGGAGATGAACATCTATTTCCTCCCTATGATGACATCACAATTTCAGAAGGTGATATTTTGATTATATCTGCCTCTCGTGAGAAACTTGGGGACTTTATTTCATTAGAACCAGAACTTCTTTTGCCAGATCTTGCCAATGCACCTGCATATCGTAGAGAAGAGATTGCACAATCTTGGCATAAGGGGGAACAAGTCCTTACCGAAAGTATGGTGAAGCCTAATTCCCCATATGTAGGTAAGACCTTAAAGCAAATAGGTTTTAGATATAGAAACCATGCAACAGTTATTGGGATTGAACGTAGAACGAATATGCGTCGCCAGCGCGTAACAGAGACTCCGCTAGAGTCGGGGGATGTCCTCCTTATCCAAGGGGGGAGAGAAGAAGTCGAACAGTTGCGACGTAGTAAAGACATCATCATTATGGAATGGTCTGCAAGTGAAGTAACGAAGCCATATCATGCGAAACGTGCGACTTCCATTTTCTTTGGTGTTGTTACCTTCGCAGGGTTCGGTATTTTACCAACAGAGATAGCAGCCCTTTGTGGGGCTGCTCTTATGATCCTTTCAGGCGCGTTGACATTGGAACAAGCGGTTAAGGCGCTGGACCTACAAATTATATTATTAATTGCGGCCGCTTTAGCACTTGGTATTTCTATGGAGGCAACTGGTGGGGCTGCCTTTATGTCCCATGCGTTGGTACAGGCGTTGGGCGATTCTGCTCCTGCAATTGTATTAAGTGGTTTCTTCCTTCTTGTTGCCGTTCTCGCCAATATGCTGTCGACTAAGGCAACTGCAGTTTTATTCACACCGATTGCTGTGTCTGTTGCTCATGAAATTGGGGTGCCTGCAGAAGCCTTTGCCGTGGCTGTTGTCTTTGCCGCCAACTGTTCTTTTGCTAGTCCCGTTGGGTATCAAACCAATTTACTCGTCATGGCACCGGGGCATTATAAATTCACTGATTTTATTAAGTATGGTAGCCCGCTGATTCTTATTTGTTGGGCTGCATTCTCTCTTTTTGCACCATTCTGGTATGGGCTTTAACGCTGCATTCCAGTTTTGTAGGGCAAGAAAGCCTTAAAACTTAGAAAAATCCCTGAAAATATAGAATAGCACATTGACCATAGGGGCTAGTCTTTGTATGTTGCAGCGCGAAAATTCTGACAATTTTTCAGGCGAAAGGCCGTGAAGCAAAATGTCTTCTCCTTCTGTGACGGATAACAGTTTTCAATCTATTATTTTGAAGCTGCATAATTATTGGGCCAATCAAGGTTGTGTAATTTTACAACCTTATGACATGGAAGTGGGCGCTGGTACTTTCCATTGGGCTACGACTTTGCGGTCGTTGGGTTCTCAAGAATGGATGGCTGCCTATGTGCAACCAAGCCGCCGCCCTACAGATGGCCGTTATGGGGAAAACCCCAACCGTCTTCAGCATTATTATCAATATCAAGTATTGATGAAGCCATCGCCTGCTAATTCACAAGAGCTCTATCTTGGTAGTCTAGAGGCCATTGGCATCGACACGAAGAAACATGACATTCGTTTTGTAGAAGATGATTGGGAAAGCCCTACACTTGGTGCATGGGGCTTAGGTTGGGAAATCTGGTGTGACGGCATGGAAGTTAGTCAGTTTACTTATTTCCAACAAGTAGGTGGTTTTGACTGTAATCCAGTTTCAACGGAATTAACCTATGGCCTTGAACGTTTGGCGATGTATATCCAAGGTGTCGACAATGTTTATGATCTAAAATTTAACGATAAATTTACTTATGGTGATGTATATCACACAGCAGAAGTTGAATATTCTAAACATAACTTTGAATTGGCTAACACAGATATGCTGTTCCAACATTTTGCAGATTCTGAAGCTGAATGTGCCCGCCTTGTTGAAGGTGGTGTAGCACTTCCTGCCTATGATCATTGTTTGAAAGCAAGTCACTTGTTTAACCTGCTTGATGCACGCGGTGTGATTTCTGTGACTGAACGTCAGGCTTATATTGGTCGTGTTCGGGCGCTGGCTAAAATGTGTGCGGGGGCTTATCTCAAGTCCATCGGCGAATATCCAGATGATGCAGCGTAAGGGCAGGATGAATTAAAATGGCTGAACTAATCCTTGAACTGTTTTGTGAAGAAATTCCTGCTGGTATGCAAACGCCTGCTGCTGACTCTTTAGAAAAAATTGTCTGTGACCGTTTGAAATCAGAGAACCTTTCTTTTGACAATGTAACCAAATATTCAGGCCCTCGTCGTTTGGCGTTGGTTGTTAATGGCTTGCCAGAAAAGCAACCTGATGTGAATGATGAACGCAAAGGTCCAAAAGTTGGTGCTCCAGAAAAAGCCATCGAAGGATTCCTTCGTGGTGCGGGTGTTGATAGTCTTGATCAATGTGAACAACGTGACACACCAAAAGGTGCGGTATGGTTTGCCATCATTGAACGCAAGGGGCTTCCGACGTCTGATATCTTAGTTGAGGTTGTTAAGGATAGTGTCTCTAAAATGCCTTGGGCTAAATCCATGCGCTTTGCACGCCTTGGGCAACGTTGGGTTCGTCCTTTGCGTCGTGTGAATGCGGTGTTTAATGGGCAAGTTATAAACGGTGCAGTCGATATGAATGGTGGCGAGATTGTTATTGGCAATGAAACCGAAGGTCATCGTTTCTTATCGGAAGGTAAAATTACCTTCACTAATGAAGCTGAATATGTTTCAAAATTAGAAGCGGCCCATGTGGTTGTTTCACATGAGAAGCGTAAAGAGATTATTGCTAGTCAATTGGATGCACTTTGTTGCAATGAAGGCATCAAAGTTAAAAATGATCCGGCTTTATTGCATGAAGTAGCTGGGCTTGTTGAATGGCCAGTTAGTTTGATTGGTACAATTGATGAAGAGTTCATGGAAGTTCCACGTGAAGTTTTAACATCTTCCATGCGGACCAACCAAAAATACTTCACCTTGGAAGAAGCTGATGGTTCTATGTCTCGTCGCTTTGCTCTTGTTGCTAACATCACGGCAACAGATGGTGGCGCGGCTATTATCAATGGTAATGAACGTGTTCTTCGTGCGCGCCTTGCTGATGCAAAATTCTTTTGGACAAAAGATTTGGAACACAAGCTTGAAGATAACCTTCCTCAGCTTGAAAAAGTTGTGTTCCATGCGAAGCTTGGTACTGTTTCACAACGTGTATCGCGTATGGCTGATCTTGCTGAAAAACTTTGTGATTTTATACCAAATGCAGATAAGATACAGGCGCGTCGTGCCGCGGAACTTTCAAAGGCTGATCTTGTTTCGTTGATGGTGAATGAATTTCCAACGGTTCAAGGAACCATGGGACAATATTACGCCTTAAAACAAGGTGAAACTCAAGCTGTTGCTGATGCTATTGCTGAACATTATTCGCCTGTAGGTCCAAGCGATGCTTGCCCAACGGCACCGACTTCTGTTGCCCTTGCATTGGCTGAAAAGTTAGACGTTTTGGCTGGTTTTTGGTATATAGATGAAAAACCGACAGGATCGAAAGATCCATTTGCACTTCGTCGTGCTGCCCTTGGTGTGATCCGTTTGATTTTGGAAAATAGGTTGAATGTTTCCTTATCTCCAGTGTTAAAGGATGCATTAGAATTGATAGAATCGAATGGATATATTGGAGGTACATATTCTCGTGATACTCCAATTGTTCCAGGTGATGTAGAAGGCGCTGCAGAAAAAATTCTCGAACAACGTCAAGTTAATATGGATAGTAAGGTATATGATCTCCTCTCCTTCTTTGCCGATCGTTTGAAAGTTCACTTAAAAGGAGAGGGGGTACCTCATGATCATATACAGGCAGTGTTTGCGCTTGGGGATGAAGATGATCTGGTGCGTTTGTTGGATCGTGTTTCGGCCTTAAGTGATTTCTTGAAAACCGACGATGGGGCAAATGTTCTTGCGGCAAATAAACGCGCTGCAAATATTCTTCGTGCGGAAGAAAAGAAAGACAAAACTACATTTAAAGGGGCTGTGAATGCAGACCTCTTAAATGAAGATGCTGAAAAAGCTTTATCAAATGCGCTTACTGGGGCGGAAGCTTCAGTGAAGTTAGCTCTTGAAAAAGAAGCGTTCGATGAAGCGATGACAGCATTGGCACAATTAAGGTCACCACTTGATAACTTTTTCGAAGACATCATGGTGAATGACGATAATAAAGACATTCGTGAAAACCGTTTGAAACTTCTTGCTCATATCCGTTTGGTAATGGGGCAGGTGGCTGATTTCGGGCAGATCGAAGGATAATAAATAATATAACGATAAGAAAATATTCGGTTGGGGTACGACTGAACCAATTTTTTTTAACATTCTATGAATGAAATAGGATCAAAGACTATGACTAAATGGGTCTATAGCTTCGGAAACGGCAAGGCAGACGGCCAAGCTGATATGCGTAATCTTTTAGGTGGTAAAGGTGCAAACCTTGCAGAAATGGGCAATATTGGCCTTCCTGTACCTCCTGGATTCACAGTTACAACAGAGGTTTGTACTCATTATTACGACAATGATCGTAACTATCCATCTGATTTAGTTGCCCAAGTTGAAGCGGGCCTTGCAAAATTAGAAACAGAAAGTGCAATGAAATTTGGCGATTCTGTCAATCCATTGTTGGTTTCAGTTCGTTCCGGTGCACGTGCTTCAATGCCGGGTATGATGGATACTGTTTTGAACCTTGGCCTAAATGATGAAACTGCGGCCGGTCTTGCAGAAATTTCTGGTGATGGCCGTTTTGCATATGATAGTTATCGTCGTTTCATTCAAATGTATTCAAATGTGGTCTTAGATCTAGATCATCATCTTTTTGAAGATCAACTTGAGATCAAAAAAGAAGATAAAGGTGTCTATCTTGATACGGAGTTAGATGCAGAAGACTTGAAGTCTTTAGTAGCGGATTTCCAGAAAATTGTTCAAGACGAACTTGGTCATGGGTTCCCTCAAGATCCTAAAGAACAACTTTGGGGTGCCGTTGGTGCAGTATTCAATAGTTGGATGACACATCGTGCCGTTGTCTATCGTAAATTGAATAAGATCCCTGAAGAATGGGGCACTGCTGTTAACATCCAAGCCATGGTTTTTGGTAATATGGGAGATGATTGTGCAACTGGTGTTGCCTTCACACGTGACCCTTCAACTGGTGAAGATATATTCTATGGTGAATATCTTGTGAATGCACAAGGTGAAGATGTTGTTGCCGGTATACGCACACCACAACATTTAACCATTGTTGGCAAAGAAACACATGGATCTAAGCTTCCTGCTATGGAAGAAGTTATGCCCGAAGTATTCAATCAGCTTGCTGAAGTTCGTTTGACTTTGGAAAAGCATTATACAGATATGCAAGACATCGAATTTACGGTGCAACAAGGTAAACTTTATATGCTTCAAACACGTGCGGGTAAGCGTACCGCACATGCAGCTATTAAAATTGCTTGTGACATGGTTGATGAAAAACTCATTGATAAGAAAACAGCAATCAGCCGCATAGAACCACAAAGCCTTGATCAAATTTTGCATCCGCGCCTAGACCCAGATGCACCGCGAAACATCATTTCAAAAGGTTTACCAGCAAGTCCAGGTGCTGCAAGTGGTATGGTTGTTTTCTCTGCCGATGAAGCAGAGATACGTGCTCAAGAAGGCGATAAAGTTATGCTCGTTCGTGTGGAAACATCCCCAGAGGATATCCACGGCATGCATGCTGCCCAAGGTATATTGACCACACGTGGTGGTATGACATCCCATGCGGCTGTTGTTGCACGTGGTATGGGACGCCCTTGTGTTGCTGGTGCTGGTGATATTCGCGTTGATTATGTTTCAGGTGTATTTTCTGTTCGTGGTGTTGAAGTCAAAAAAGGTGATTGGATTACAATTGATGGATCTAAGGGGGATATTATCCTTGGTGAAGTTCCTACTGTTCAACCTGAACTTTCTGGTGATTTTGGGCGTGTAATGGAATGGGCTGATGAAATTCGTCGTCTAAAAGTACGTGCAAATGCAGAAACTCCAGAAGATGCTAGAACTGCCCGAAACTTTGGCGCACAAGGCATTGGTCTTTGCCGAACAGAACATATGTTCTTTGAAGGTGAACGTATTGTTGCCATGCGCGAAATGATTTTGGCGGAAGATGAAGATGGACGCCGAACTGCTTTGGCAAAAATTTTACCAATGCAACGTGCAGATTTCATTGAGCTATTCAAAATTATGAAGGGCTTACCTGTTACGGTGCGTTTGTTAGATCCACCATTGCATGAATTCTTACCTAGAGAGCAAAACGAGTTTGAGCAAGTAGCTAAAGAAATGAATGTTTCTGTGGAAAAACTACGTGATCGTGCTGCTCAATTGCATGAGTTTAATCCGATGCTAGGTCATCGAGGTTGCCGTTTACTAAATACATATCCTGAAATTTGTGAAATGCAGGCGCGGGCAATTTTAGAAGCTGCGATTGAAGTTCAACAAGAATTAGGTGAAGCGCCACTTTGTGAAATCATGGTTCCGCTTGTAGGCATTCAAAAAGAACTTGAATTAATGCGTGCTGTTATCGATCGAGTTGCGGAAGATGTTAACGTAGAAAAAGGTATTAAACCTGACTATGTTGTTGGCACAATGATTGAACTACCTCGTGCTGCTTTGCGCGCAGGTACAATTGCACAAGAGGCTGCTTTCTTTAGCTTTGGTACAAATGATCTTACACAGACAACATACGGTCTATCACGTGATGATGCAGCAAGCTTCTTGGGTTCTTACGAGAAACGCGGTATTTTAAAGGCAGATCCATTTGCAACACTTGATCGGGAAGGTGTTGGCGAGTTAATAAAAATCGCAAGTGAACGTGGACGTGCTACGCGACCTGATATCAAACTTGGTATTTGTGGCGAACATGGTGGTGATCCATCTTCTATTGAATTTTGTGAAGAGGTTGGTTTGGAATATGTTTCTTGTTCGCCATTCCGTGTGCCAATTGCACGATTAGCAGCGGCACAAGCGGTAATCAATAAGAAGTAATTCATTTGGAATTAACCATAGAAAAGGCAGCTTTAATGTTGCCTTTTTTGCTTTTTGATTTAAAAAGTTGGTGTTTTTTAATTAGTGGCTTATATATTATTATAGCTAATGAGATTGAAATATTAATATTTCATTGTAATAACAATGGCTACCTTTAAGGGAAAATTAATGGCAGGGCTTTCTAAAGTCAGTTCACAAAAGAACTTAGCTAAAATATCCGTTCTTTTTGCTGAAGATAAATCTGCGATACGTTCTACAATTCGTAATGTTTTAGCACATGAAGGTTTGACGCAAACACGCGATTTTATGCGCTTGGATCCTATTCGCGCAGCTCTTTCTTCAGAAATGCCAGATTTACTTATTGTCGATGCTGAATTAGAAGATCGCATAGGCGATGCGGTTACACTGGTGCGTGATATCCGTCATGGTCGACTTGGTAAAAATCCCTATATTCCAATTATAGCAACATTATGGTCTGCAGATTCTGAGTTGATTGGCCGAATTGTCGATGCTGGTGCCGACGATATTTTATTAAAACCTTTTTCACCAAATGATATGATGAATAGGATAAAAGCATTAATTTCTGCACGCAAAGAATTCATTGTTACCAGTGATTATATAGGTCCAGACAGACGTAAAGATGTACAGCGCGGATCGAACATAAAATCAATGCCGGTTCCAAACAGTATGGCGAGTAAGGTTGAGGGAGTTTCAGTTTCTTACGATGAGCTTTCTCGTGCAATTAATGCAGTGAATGGGCAAGTTAATGAAATGAAAATGCAACGTAATGCTTTTCAAATTTCGTTCATTGTGGAAATGCTTCAGCCTAAGTTAGAATTAGGTGAGAAGACTAGAGAAGTTAATGAATTTGTTAAACGCTTATATAAAATGACTTCTGATACAGCAGCACGGTTGTCTGGCACTAAATATGAACATGTCTCAGAGCTTTGCGATACGTTAACCAATGTGTCTATTGAGCTTCAGGCTAACCTCGAAGATCCAGCAGAAAAAAACATACGATTGTTAAAACCATTATCTGATGCAATTTTATTAGCTTTTAATCCAGATAGTGATGCAGAAAGCCTTTCTAGCCAAATTTCTGGGGCTGTCACTGGATTCCAAACGCGAATGAAAGCTAAGAAAAGTGCAAAAAAAGTAGCTGAAAGCGAATAACTCAGCCTTTAGAAATACTTATTCTTTCATACGCCAACGTAGATTTTCTCCACCTTTGAAAGGGTGAAGTGAAATGGAAGAATTTACAGTAATTTTTTCTTCCATATTCCATTCAATTTTTTCTAAGCTGATAGCTTCTTCATTTGCGGGAAGACCATAGAATTTTGGACCATTGAGAGAGGAGAATGCTTCAAGCTTATTAAGTGCATTTTCTTCTTCAAAGACTTCTAATTAAGTTTCAATCGCTGCTGGTGCATTAAATATACCAGCACATCCACATGAATTCTCTTTAGCATCAATTGAATGTGGTGCTGAATCTGTACCTAAGAAGAAGCTTTCATTACCAGATACGGCTGCTGCTCTTACAGCTAAACGATGTTTTTCTCGTTTCGCAATAGGTAAGCAATAGAGATGAGGGCGAATGCCGCCTTTAAATATATCATTGCGGTTAATGATGATATGTTGTGGCGTGATTGTCGCAGCAACAGTGTCATCAGATGATTTTACAAAGTCGACAGCATCAGATGTGGTAATATGTTCTAGTACGATTTTAAGGTCTGGATATTTTGCTTTTAGGGGTTTAAGATTTTCCTCTATGAAAACAGCTTCGCGATCAAAAATATCTACATCACTTCTTGTTACTTCACCATGAATAAGCAATGGCATACCAATATCTGACATGGTTTTGATAACAGAATCAATTTTTGAAATATCTGATACACCATGCGCAGAGTTTGTAGTTGCATTGGCAGGGTAAAGCTTTGCTGCAACAAAAGCACCGGATTTATAACCAGCAGCAATTTCAATAGCATCGGTATCATCAGTAAGGTAGCAAGTCATTAATGGTGTGAAATTACTTCCACTTGGTATGGCTGCTAATATTCGTTTTTTATATGCATTCGCTTCTGCCGCGTTTGTAATTGGTGGCGACAAGTTCGGCATGATAATAGCACGGCCAAATTGTTTTGTTGTGAAAGGCAATACAGCTTCCATCATTTCCCCATCACGAATATGAAGATGCCAATCATCTGGGCGTATAATGGTTAAGCTTGTCATGTTACTATCCTTCTAGTGCTTCTAATATGGATGCATTTTTGGGTGATTTATTTTCTATATTCGCGCGGTGCCATAAGGCGTAAAATAATAAAGTCCACGCAGCAAAAGACTCACGTTTTCCTTTGGTTTTAAACAGTTCTCTAACCTGATCAGGTCGTGCTATTTCTTCTATGCAGCCTTGTGTAGAGACAAGTTGACCTAGTTGATCACCCTTTGAATATATCCATTCGCCCACAGGGACTGTGAATCCGCGTTTTTTCTCGAATGGTTTAGATTCTGGCAATCTTTTATCAAGCCAGCTTCTAAGCAACCATTTACCAAGGCGCCCTTTGACCTTCAAATTGTCAGGAAGTTGAAAGGCAAATTCAGCGACTTTTGTATCTAAAAATGGAGTTCTGCCTTCCAAACCGTGGGCCATGAGGCATCTATCAAGTTTGGTTAATAAGTCATTTGGTAGCCAATCTGCACAATCAATAGCTTGGGCAGATTGTAATTTATTACGTCCAGATTGGTTTGATAATGCTTCGCTACTGGTGATGTTATCACGCCATGATGTTGAATTATCATGAAGTATATTCAGGTTATCAAAAATGCCGCGGTGACGCACTGCGCGTCCACCTAACCACCAAGGCCGCATGACACTTCTATATCTACCGTATCCTGCAAATAATTCATCCCCACCTTCACCACATAAAACAACCTTCAATTCTTCTGCTGCTGTTTTAGCTAATTTCCATGTTGGTAAAATAGCATAATCCGCTGCGGGATCATCCATGGCAGCTGCAATTGATGGTAGCGTATTCCAAAAATCTTCTTCACCAAAGCTTACTTCGTGATGTTCTGCGCCTGTTTTATGGGCCAACATACGTGCATGGTCACGTTCATCATTTACACTTGCCTCACTAAAACCTGCTGTGTATGCAACAATGGGCTTATCATTCATTTCAGCCATTAGAGAAAGCAAAGCAGAAGAATCAATACCACCTGATAAGAACAAACCGTAAGGCACATCAGAGCGTTGGTGGATTTCAACGCTTTCATTCAAGACTTTATCTAATTCTTTTAATGCATCAAATTCTGATATTTGTTTAGGTTTTCCAGTTGGTAACGCAGGGCGGATCTTTCGATCAACCACACGTCCAGCTTGAATGACTAAAGTTTCACCCGGTAATACACGCTTTATGTTTTGGTAAATAGTTCGTTGCCCGCAAGTAAATTGTAATTGTAGTAATTCACTTCGTTTTCGTGGTTTAATTATTGGGGTAACAAGACCAGCATTGATCAATGCCTGTGCTTCTGAGGCAAATGAGAAATAATCATCATTTTCTACATAATATAATGGTTTTATACCAAAGGGATCTCTGGTTAGAATAAGCTTATTTTCTGCAGTATCATGAATGGCAAGACTATACATTCCACGCAAAGAGTTAGCAAAATCAATTCCATCACGCATGTATAAATGCAATGGAACTTCGCAATCAGAATTTGTTTTAAGTTTACTTTCGTCTAACTCTTTACGTAATTCTATATAGTTATAAATTTCACCATTTCCAACCAAAGCAGTTCCAGATGGATCGTAAAGGGGTTGATCTCCTGTTTGCAGATCAATGATAGCTAAGCGTGTCTGAATTAACCCTACGGCGCCCGAAATATGGCGTCCTTGTCCATCTGGACCGCGATGCGCTAATGCATCTGCAAAAGCGTCTAATATAGCAGCTTTTGGGGTGCTGCCATCTCTCATCATTATGCCTGCTATTCCACACATTATTTATGATGTTCCATTTGTAGAGTTAGATTTACTCAAGACAGTTTCAAAAAACTCTTGATATTTTGCCACAACTTTTCCTTCCGTAAATGTATTTTTATAGGAAGCATTCCCTGCGGCAGCAATTTCTACCGATTGTTCGGGGCTATCTAATAATTGAGTTACATTCTTTGACATTTCGTCAGCATTATCGATAGGGCTCAAAAGGCCATTCTCACCATTAATAATAAGTTGTGTAGGACCTTGGGAAGAAGCAGCAACTACGGGAACCCCATGTGCCCATGCTTCAATAACCATATTGCCTAATGGTTCATGCCGTGATGTGCATAAAAAGATATCTGCAGCCCCAAATAATGACGCAACATCATTGCGCCACCCTAGAAACCGAACTCTATCTTCTACATTTAAATCTTTAGCTTTTTGTACAAGCTCATCACGTAAAGGGCCTTCCCCTGCGATCCAATAGTAGGCATTTGGTACACGTGATAATGTTTCTAGGCCAAGATCAAAAGCTTTATTTTCATGTAAACGCCCAAGACCAAGTAGAAGAGGAGCTTCTTCTGGAGTATTTAATTCTGCACGGCTTTGGGGTGGTTGTATGGTGTCATCTACAAAGTTTGGAAGGTACCATGTATTTTCTTTAGGCCACCCTTTATCTATTAAATACTTACAAATGTCTTCTGTATTACCAATTAAATGGTCACATTTTTGAAAATATTTAAGGTCATAATATCCCCCAAGGCGGGCTGCCTTAACAAAGGGACCGGAGGGCATGAATTTAGCCCCACGGCTCATCCAAGCTAGTGCTATTTCTGGTTGAAATTCGTTCGTGATTTTCTGTAGGTCTCGTCCAGATTTGAAGTCCAGAAGACCGCCAAATCTATGGCAAGAAGGGCGTATGCCTGCTTGTTTTAAAAGTGCTTCACGTTCCACGTTGGAGCGGATTGCAATATGCTGTTCCATGCCAGCATTATGTAAAGCGATTGCAAAGCGTTCAAAAAACTTCTCGGCTCCACCAACTTTGGCTCCCGCCATTATTTGAAGTAATTTTGTCATTTTTCTTCCAAATTGGCTTTTAAATAAGATAAAATTGGATATAGGCCTGCCATAAGCGCAATTAAGAACCCATATTTTCCTTCTTTATAACCTTTGCGACGGATGTAGCATTTGAAGAAGCGGGAGAATATGCGTCTGATATTTCTTGCATAGCCGATTCCATCAGGATGGTCGCGTAAATCTTTTGCTTTTGCGCTGCTATAAGAATCTAGACGCCTAATCATGTCGGAAATATCGCGATCAACATAATGATCAATACGACCTTTCATTTCAAAGCGTGGACCTTTGAGGTCGATAGCAGGATGAACACGCTGCTGCCCCCATCTTTTATGCCCCTTGAAATGCAAACGCGGTGCCGCACTTACGCCCCAACTGCAACCCCATCCGTAACGCACTAGACGCTCGCCCACATAATTATCAAAGGGAAGTAGGAAATAACCGGGTTTTGCTGTTGGTATTGTCGATATAATTTCTTCTGCTAACTCTTGAGTAACTCGTTCGTCTGCATCTAACTCAATAATCCATGTTCCATTACATGCATCTAGACCTTCGTTTCGACGGTCGCCTTCTATAGGCCAAGCACCTTCGACAATAATTGCATTGGATGAGATTGCTATTTCCTTACTGCGGTCATTACATCGATCAAGTACGACCACTATTTCGTCAGCGAAACTTAATGTTTTAAGACAAGCGGCAAGTTGCTTTTCTTCATTGTGAGCGACAATAAGTGCAGAAAGCATGA
Organism: uncultured Curvivirga sp.; assembly: GCA_965602285.1. Classification (GTDB taxonomy): domain Bacteria; phylum Pseudomonadota; class Alphaproteobacteria; order UBA8366; family Aestuariispiraceae; genus Curvivirga. The sequence goes on from CBFCZA010000011.1 coordinate 13,733, forward strand.
CAGACATGAATTTGCCCTTTTAGATAATATGAAAGTTTGAAAATTCTAATTCCATGGTTTAGGCGTCAAGCCTTGGAAGGTCAACCATCTTAACTATGTTTTAAGTGATATAAAGGCCAATTATATTGTCTAAACCTTGCAACAATTATGATTTAGCCTTACCTGTTAAGTAATATAAAAATAAATTTGAATTGGCATGATGGAGCCAGCCTATAATGACCGATGAAAAGCTAAAGCTTAAATCAAAAGATTCACAGTATTGCAGCACCTTAGCTGATCGATCCTTAATCACTATTAGTGGTCCTGATCGGTTTGATTTTTTGCAGGGACTGATAACTAATGATGTTGAAAAATGCAAAGGTGGCAAAGCCATTTGGTCAGCGTTACTTACTGCACAAGGTAAATTCCTCTATGATTTCTTTGTTTTTGAACGTGAAGATCAATTGGTTATAGACTGCTATCAAGATGATCTTATGCCTTTGGGGCAGTTGTTACGTAAATATAAATTACGTTCGGATATATCAATGGGGATAGATAGCGAAAATACAGTTGCTATTATTTGGCCTGAAGAACTTGAAAACCTGATTTCAATTGAGAATATAAATATAGAAGAAAATTCTAACGTTATTATTTTCGAAGATCCAAGGCATGATCAACTAGGCTATAGAATTGTTGGCAATCCAAATACATTAGAGAATTTATGTGATACCTGTGGTTTTGTGATGAGAAATATTTCTTACCATGAGAATTTAAGAGTTATTTTAGGCATTCCTGATGGCCGAAAAGATATTGAACATTCGAAGGGGCTATTGCGTGAATATGGTTTTGATGAGTTAGGTGGCATTGATTGGAATAAAGGCTGCTATATGGGGCAGGAGTTAACTGCACGCACTAAATATAGAGCATTGATTAAAAAAAGATTGCTGCCAATTAGTGGAGATGATTGGCCAGAGAATATTCAAAAAGGCGATAAAATTCTATCAGGTGAGAAAGAAATAGGAGAAGTTAGAACTGTTGGCAATAATACTGCGCTAGCCTTTATAAAGTTAGATCGTTGGCATGATGCTCTTGCTGCTAAAGTTCAACCCAAGGTGTTGGGCTGCGATGTATTTGTTAAAATACCCGATTGGCTTATTATTGATGGCGATTATGATTTATCCCAATCTCAATTAAAGTAGCGCGTAAACGATTATAAAAATTACATAGACATAATCATACCTGTCCCTTTAAAGTAAGCCTTTAAATGGTATAAATGTATTATTGTTTGTATAATCCTTGAGTAAAAATTGATGTGAAAGAAACGGATAACTAATGGCTGTTAAATCTATTAACTATGAGGTTTATGCTCTACAAGGTACCCGTTGGAGTTTTCATGCCCATTTTGAAGGGAATAAAAGGGAGCAAGCCTTTGATGAGGCAAAGGTTGTAGAGAAGTTACCTAATGTGGATGGCTCTGTGGTTGTCCGGGAAGCTTTTGATCCAACTGAAAATGATACTACAGAATCGATTATTTATCATACACCAACAATGAAATCTAAACCTCATATGGGTATGATTTCTGGTGGGCCTTCAGCAAAAGCACCTCCTGTTCGTGCTGCTCCGCCTAAGGAGGCGCCGTCTAAGAAGGCCGCTGCCAAAGAACCTGTGGCCAAAACGACATCAACGAAAAGCCCTGATGCTGCTAAAATGCCAGAACTTCGTAATCCCCCCAAATCTGGGTCGGGTAAGGTAAAGGAAGATATTAACGTTTTTCAGCTTATTGTTGCTTTTTTTGTAGCGACAATTGCAGGAACTCTTCTCGCATCAACTGTTTATATGGTGATGAGCATTACGGGGGTTTTCTTTGGGCGAAATATAACTTTAGGTATTCTTATTGGGGTTTTTGTATCTACATTTTTATTATTATTTGTACCTAAACTTAAAAAGATTTTAGCTTCTTCAAATGTTAAACAAACTTCATTATCATCTACTTCTGCTAAAACTGAAACAATTCCGGCGGCTGGTTCGCTACGAAGCCCTTCGATTTCAACAGCACCAAAAAATGATGAACCATCTTCTAAAGAGGATGGTAAGAAAGATTCCTCTGATGAAGGGTGGGAAAATCCTGCAGCAAATGAGAAAAAAGATTTATCGCGAAGCCAATCCGCTGCAAGTAATCCAGGCAAAAAGGCGGGCCTCAGTAAAAAAGATTCAATAGAAGCATGTGATGCATCTTTAAATAAGATAGTTCAAGATGCAGTTACACTTGCTGGGGAATCTGTAAAAAGTGATGCATACTTAAGGTTTGGGATGATTTTATACATGGCAGGTGCCTGTGAAGAATTAATGCATATCCATAACCTTGATAAGGCTGCAGGTCTGGAATTATTGATTTCAAATGTTGGCAAGCTTGGGCTCCCAGTTGAACAAGCTAAGGGTTTTTGTAGTAATGTTGATGAGTATCTAATAGATGAAAATTATTTCGATATGTATGCATTGGGTAGAGAAAATCAGATTAAAGTAAGTTCAAACCCGAGTAGTAAAGGCAATTTAGAAGAGGCTATTCAATCTTGGCGTTTTCCTGATATGAAAAAAACCAAAAAATCTAATGAGCAGGATAAGGGGAATTCAAAAACATCAACAACTTCTCAAGCTGAACCTGAACGTAAATTCGTTGCTGTTCTCTTCACTGACATAGTGGATTCTACATTAAATCAGCAAACAAAAGGTGAGGAATGGATGATGCAGGTTATCCGTGCTCATAACGATATAATAAGAGAAGCTATTTTACGATATGCTGGTGTTGAAATTAAACATACTGGGGATGGTATAATGGCATCTTTTCCTGCTGTTGTTGGTTCGGTAGAAGCTGGTCTTGCAATGCAGCGAGGCGTACAAGCATTTTCTGGTGCCATGAAAGATATGGCTTTTCAAATTCGGGTTGGCATTAGTGCAGGAGAACCTATTCACGAAAATGGTGATTTGTTTGGAACGCCAGTTAATATGGCAGCACGCGTTTTGGATAAGGCGGGTTCAGAACAAGTTGCGGTTTCTAGCATTGTCATGGAAATGTGCAGAGGGAAGCCATTTTCGTTTAATTCAACAGGGCAATTCGACCTTAAAGGTTTTGATGATGCACAAACGGTTTATGAAGTGCGCTCCACTAAAGGTTCATAATTAACTATTTTTATATGAAAACAGACCATTTAGTTAAGTTTAAAATTATGAAAAATTTAAAATTATTTACGTTTATAATTATCAGCTTACTTTTAGTAAGTGTTGCTAGGCAAGCTATTGCCAGTGAAGAACTTCCGAATTTCATTTATAAATCTTACCTTAGTAAGGCCAACTCTGGTGATACGAAGTCTATGTTTTCACTAGGGCTATTGAATGAGAATAGACTTGCGCCTAATGCTACTATAGACAAAGCATTATTTTGGTATGAGAAGGCGGCGCATCATGGGCATTTAGAGGCAGCATTGAACGCAGGGCGTTTATTCCTTAAGGATAAAAAGCTATCTAGGGCCTATTCGATGTTTGAGCTCGCTATGAAGGGTGGTTCGGTTGAGGCCATTTTTAATTTAGCATATATGTTGGATACTGG
>CBFCZA010000012.1:0-17069 GCA_965602285.1 uncultured Curvivirga sp.
CCATTCTTGAAGCATACGTTAAAGATTAGGAGGTTCTTTTAAGGCAAAAAACTTAACTTCTTTATTTCGCCCCTTAACAGCAACATTATGGGCATTGCCTTCGGATAAGGTAAGGCCTGCTGCTTGTGCCGCACTTTCGCTAATGATAAATGGCGCGTCATATTCACGACAAAGGCTTTCAAGGCGTGCTGCTATATTCACATTATCCCCAATGGCCGTGAGAAGTTGATTGTCGGGTGGTCCCATCGCACCAACGATTGCTTCCCCAAAATGAACACCTATCCCAATTTGTAGGGGTTGTTTGAGTTCACTGGCTAGTTGTTGATTTAAAATACCAAGTCGTCGAAACATTTCTTTGGCCCCATGGATTGCTTGTTGGGCATGATCTTTAGAATTTCCACCATTCAGACCATATATAGCCATAAGGCCATCCCCATTAAATTGGGCGTAGTGGCCTTTGCTAACCTTTAGTGATGAGGTCATTTCAGAGAAAAATTGGTTCAAGATAAATAAAACATCATACGGTAACTTATCTTCGCCAAGCTTAGTAGAACCACGTAAGTCGACAAACATAATAGCCACCTTCATTTCCATACCATCTAAGCCGCCGGGGCGTCGTCCATCACTGGCAGTTGCATTTGCTGGCATTAAAGGGATCAGGGAAACATCCGTTGTAGGGCGCAACTGGCAGGCTAATCTAACAGAAGGCAGAGCCTCTATTCGGGCAAGGGCTGCTGCTTCGGTGCTTTCGGGCAGGGGAAGATCATCATGCCCTTTTATTATCCGTACCCGACAAGTGGTGCAACGACCACGCCCTCCACATACGGATGCCACAGAAACCTTATTGTCTCTAAGTGTTTCAAGGATCGTTGCTCCCGGGGGAATAGAAAAAATACGCCCATCGCTAAATTGTAATTGGGCTCTTTTTTGTAATTTAGACAAGGCCTTGCGTATGAAGCGAAAGGCAAATGGAAGCAACGTTAGAAATGCGATGCCAAAAAATGCATATACGGTCCATTCGTAAACCCAGTCATTAGTTTGATTCGTAATGTTACCTTTCTCGAGAAGATCTGGAATGAAATTAGGATCGGTTGCCAATTCACGCGTTTGAAAACCAGCAGAAATATAGCCTGCGAAGGCAAGGGTTGGGATAACAATGGCTAATTGTGATAGGATCCAACGGCAATTAGAATAAAAAGCCTTTGTTCTTAGCCAAAAATGTATGCCAATACAGCCATGTACCCAAACTACGACGAGGGAGATAGCTTGTAAAATACCAAGGGTTGGTGAACCTATCCAATAGACAACAAGCGCATGGATATAATAGATTTCGGTACCATTTAATAATTCAGAAAACCGTGTGGCGATGAGGTGATTAGCCAATAGAAATGGGATTGATAGGCCAAAGATCAGTTGGATAAGTTCCCATCGTTTTAAAGATAGGCTTCTTCGTTGAAAAATGACATGTAGGGACATGAGTATATGCAATATTGTAGCGGTTAATAATATTGCAGTGCCTAAAAAGCTTCGCCATGGGGCTAAAAAATAGGGGCGTAACTGTTCCATGGTTATGACAGACACCAAACCTACCGAATGATTTAGATAATGGCATAGGACAAAAGAAAAAAGAATCAGCCCGCTATAGAGGCGAATTTTTTGGTTCATTAACTTTCCTTTGGTAAAGGTACGCTTGGTACCCAGCAATAACCATCAGGATCTATAATGTAACATTCACGTAATCCGTGAGGTTTATCCGCACAACTAGTCAGAACGATATAACCCGCATTTCGGGCACGGTTTTCGGCATCATCTGGATTTAGATTATAAAGACGAAGTTCAACTCCTGTGCCGCGTGTTTGTTGCCCTTCGGCTATGCCTAGATAGGGATTGTGACTATAGGTGTGATCTGTGTGAAGCATCCATTGCATATTATCATGAGAGAGGACCGCAAAATCTTCATTCCAGTAGACTGTTTTTGCGTGCAGGATATCAGTGGCAAACTTTAGAGAGATTTCGATGTCACGAACCAATAAATTTACCCCAAAGCCTTTAAGGCTACGTCCGAAATCTGGGGCCGATATAGACCAGTCAGGTTTTGTAGATTTACTTGTCATGTCTAATCCTCATATTGATAAGAACTAAACTAATGTATTTTTTGAGAATTCGACATTAAAAACGTAAGCAAGAATGAAAAAACGCTCCGAAGAATAATCTCGGGAGCGTTAATTTCATCAGGTGTTCAAATTAACAAAAGTTAAATTGAACTGAAAGTGCTTGATCCTGCCAAACACAAAAAGCGATCTAGAAATTCTAGAAGCCTTCGCGTTCGATACGCTTGCGTTGAAGCTTGCGGTGGCGACGGACTGCTTCTGCTTTTTCGCGAGCTCTCTTCTGTGATGGCTTTTCAAAATGCCTACGCAGTTTCATCTCACGGAAAATGCCTTCCCGTTGCAACTTCTTCTTCAATGCGCGTAGTGCCTGATCAACGTTATTATCACGTACGATAACTTGCACTTTGCTCACCGTCCTTTCGGATAAAGATTATGCGTCCTTAAGAGACCATCTCCTAAAGACGCGCGGTGTATAACATAAGAATATTGGAAAGTGAAGCCCTTCTGGGTTTATTTCCTGATTTGTAGGTGACTTATACGTATAATAGCTTATTTTAATTGAAAAGAAGCGACCTCGGTTAAGGATTATGAATGAGTATTTTAAAAATAGCAAAGATGGGGCACCCTGTTCTACGACAGGTTTCTGAAGATATCGAAAAGGATGATATCGACCAATTAGCACCCATTGTAAAAGACATGATTGAAACAATGCAAGATGCTGCTGGGACTGGGTTGGCTGCACCCCAAGTATACGAACCCATACGACTGGTCACATATTTTGTAAAAGCAGGGCGTGGGCATATTCCTGAAAAAGAAGATACCCCCTTAACAATATTGATAAACCCTGTGATCATACCAATTGGAGATGAAAAATCTTATGATTGGGAAGGGTGTTTATCCGTGCCGGGCCTGACAGGCTTAGTGCCAAGGTTTAATAATATTAAATTGGATTATTTTGGTCTTGATGGAAGTTTAGTCACGAAGGAATTATCTGGTTTCCATGCACGTGTTGTACAGCATGAATGTGATCATTTAGATGGAATTTTATATCCTGAACGGATGGATGATTTATCATTATTGATGTATAGTGAAGAAATGAAGCATGGTGTGCCTGAAAAGGCGCGAGAAATCCTTGAAGAGCAACGAAATAGCTAATTCGGATTTTGGGAAATGACGGGCCCTACTTTTGGCAAAACTAGATTGAGTAAAAATGACTAATAGCAGTATGAAATTAACCAAAGAGCACGATCAATTGATGGATGCCATGTTGCCACATGTCCAATTTGACGGCTGGTGCCGTGCTGCCTTGCATATGGGCGCGGATGATATTGAAATTTCTAAGGCGGAAGCGGATCGTCTTTTTCCCGGTGATGCTGTTGATCTTATTCTATATTTTTGCCGCAAGTCTGATCGTGATATGGAAAGCGCAATTGGTGAAATTGATTTTAAATCTTTGAAAATTCGCGAACGCATTGCAACTGTGGTTAAGACACGCTTGATGTTAAATTCTGATCACCGCGAGGCGATTAGAAAAGGGGTTGGCACCATGGCGATGCCACAAAATAGCATCCAGAGTATGAAAAGTGTTTATCACACAGTTGATGCGATGTGGTACCTTGCAGGAGATAACGCAACTGATTGGAATTATTACTCTAAACGCATGTTGCTTGCTGGAGTTTACAGTTCTACCTTACTATATTGGCTTAACGATACATCCGAAGATTTCGAAGCAACATGGGCATTTTTAAATCGCCGTATTGCTGATGTGATGAAGGTGCCAAAAATAAAGGCTAAATTATCTGATGTGGTTGGAAAACTAACAGGGCTTCCTACTTTGCGTCGTAAGGCAATGAACCGCTTTAAAGTAAAAAGCGGCATTGCACGCTAGCAATTATTATGAATAACGGTTTTCATAACTTCCTTGAACAGGAACTACATGAACAAGAGACATCTGACCCACAGATGAAAAAACGGCTGCGGGCGCGTTTTTGGATCATAGCATCGGCTGTTCCCATTGTACCTGTAAGTGTTTTTGTCTTGATCTTAACCATGTTGAGTTGGGATGCGAGTAGTTATTTTCCTTCTCGCCTTTGGACGTTCTCGCTACTTCATCCCTTTTTATCATGTTTATGTGTGATGATTGCCATGATGGTGCATAAACAAGCTGCCTATAAGACATCCATGTTCATCACGGTGTTTCCACAGGTAGCCTCATTGGTAAATTTCTTTACGCTTTATATCCTATGGGCATTTGATTTTATTTAGATGTTTAGGTGATTAGTCTTTAAAAAGGCGGTTCACATGACCCATTTTACGGCCCGGTTTCGCTTCTGCTTTTCCATAAAGATGTAAGTGCGCGCCGGGTTCCGCCAATATAGCAGGATATTGGTTGATATCATTCCCTAAAAGGTTTTTCATTTCTGCGCGACCCAATCGTTCAACAGAACCAAGAGGTAAACCACATACAGCACGTACCAATTGTTCGAATTGGGATGTGACGCAAGCATCTTGGGTCCAGTGACCAGAATTATGAGGGCGCGGTGCAATTTCGTTGGCAATAATTTTACCATCTTCAGTAACGAATAACTCTATGGCTAATAGACCCACTAGCTCTGATGCTTCCACTGCCTTTATGGCAAAGTCCATTGCTGTTTTTGCTTGGTCTTCTGTAATGGTTGCAGGTACGGTTGTTGTATCAAGGATATGGTTCTTATGGCTATTTTCGACTGGTTCGTAGGCTTTAACCTCGCCAGTAGAACTACGGGCAACAATCACAGATATCTCTTTTGTGAATTTTACAAAACCTTCAAGAACGCAACGTACGCCACCTAATTCTTTCCATGCGGCAATTGGGTCCATGCCTTCCATAATTTTGATTTGGCCTTTTCCATCATAGCCAAAACGCGCAGTTTTAAGAACTGAAGGTGCGCCTAATTTCTCTAGGGCAATTTCCATTTCTGCCGCTGTTTCGACTTTCTCCCAAGGGGCAGTGGGGATACCACAGTCATTAAGGAAAGTTTTCTCTACGATTCGATCTTGGGCAAGTTCTAATGCTTTTGGGCCGGGTCTTACAGGTTTATAAGCTTCTAAAATTTGTAATGTCTTCACGGGTACATTTTCAAATTCAAGGGTAATAACATCGACTTTTGAGGCAAATTTTAACAGAGCGGATTCGCTGGTATAATCTGCTGCAATATGCCCATTTGCCACTTGCGAGGCTGGGCATGCTTTTTGTGGTTCGAAAATTTCACATTTATAGCCAAGATTTGCCGCTGCTATGGCGGTCATGCGCCCTAATTGGCCGCCGCCCAAAATACCGATTGTTGACCCTGGTGAAATAGTACGGGGAGAAGCAGTTGTTGGGCGCATAAAGTTGGCTTTCTAAAAATGTAAACTTGGATCATCACTATTTGGCAAATAGTAATGAAATGTTGTTTATTCGTCTACTGGTTCTTCAGCTACAGCAGCCGTTTGTGCCGCACGGAAACCATCTAACTCTGCTGCAACCTTATCGTCATGTAGGGCAATCACTGATGCGGCAAGTAAGCCTGCGTTTATAGCACCAGCCTTACCAATCGCCAAGGTTCCTACAGGAACGCCGCCGGGCATTTGGACAATAGACAATAAGCTGTCTTGGCCCTTTAATGCCTTCGATTCGATAGGGACACCAAAAACAGGAAGAGGGGTCATGGCAGCGGCCATACCGGGAAGGTGAGCTGCACCACCAGCACCACCAATGATCACGTGCAAGCCACGTGATTTTGCTGATTTTGCATATTCTACTAATCTATCTGGTGTGCGATGTGCGGATACAATTTTGACTTCATGGGGAACGCCCAGCTTTGTAAGAACTTCGGCTGTATGGGACATGGTTGGCCAGTCAGATTGGCTGCCCATGATGATTCCAACTTTTGGTGCATTACTCATAATAATATATCCGTAAATTTGACATCAGAATTTAAACGCTATTCATTTATTGAGGCGGAGTATAGGCAGGAAGCCCAGCTATTCAAGGAAGATTTCAATTTCATAAGTAGGAAATTGAAGGAATTTCATGCAAAGACGGAAAATTTTAAGCAATAATGTCTGGAACCAGACGGCTTTCTAACGTTATCAATTCATCTTTAATGGCAAGTTTGCGTTTTTTTAACCGTTGTACCTGCAACTGATTAAAAGGTATTGATTCTGAAATTCGATCAATAACCTCATCTAAATCCCTATGTTCTGTACGTAATTCTTCAATGCGATGACGTAGGGCTGCAACTTCAAGTTCGTCCATGAATTTTTCTTTTTCCAGATTCTCTAAGAAACTATTAGACTATTTTTTTATTAAGCATATTTTAGCATGATCTTTACATCAGAACCATCCGTAAAAGGTAAGAAATGAAAAATTTAAAAAATCCTCTTTGGGACTTTTCTTTACATGCATATGCAGACGATCAATTTTCTCAGCATTGTTTATCTTTACAAGATGAGTATGGTTTAAACGTAAATATATTATTATTGATGATGTGGACAGGATTCTCTGGGGCTAAATTAACGGATGATACTGTGGCTACGGTTATTCGTCATGCCCAAGCTTGGCAAGAAAGTAGTGTTATACCACTGCGTGATATGCGCACGCGTTTAAAAGTTGATGTCGGTGCTATCACGACAGGTATGAGTTCAGACTTTAGAGAAAAAGTGAAAGAGCTTGAACTTGACGCTGAACGCCTAGAGCAAGACATGCTTATGGAAGTATTGAAGAAACTTTCTGCCTTGAACGCACGTGATGGCGATAGAAAGGCTGTGGCCAGACGCAATCTTCTTTCTTATCTTCTTGTCCGGGAAGTTAAGGTTACTGAGTTCATCAAAGAAGCATTTGAATGTCTATTACGTAAAGCAGAACAAAGCTTTTTAGCTATGGAATATGCTAAAAATGAAAACCTTCAACAATAAGATCCAAGCTATTCATGAATCTTAAAGATGTATGTGGTGATTAATCAGAAGAAGCTGTTTGATTGATTTCTTCGTCTGGATCTTCGAAATCATCAGTGATTGCTTGGGCTTGTTCAAGTGGATCATTAAGGTCATCGCTTGAACTACCATTGATCATGCTACGTCTTTTTTGACGATAGGCGCTTCTCGCGGTCGCATAGAAATCTAAAGAAGATTCACGTAATTGTTTAATGCGTTCAAGGTTCTTTGCACGCCAATCAATACCATAAATGATTGTATGGGTATATCCCCAATTTTGGTTCCCTTTTTCCATTTCCCACTGGGAAACAGGATTAACGAACAATTGTGCAATATCACCAACGCCATGGCGGGTATTATAAGATCCCAACAATGGTAAAACTAAATAAGGACCTTCATCCGCGCCCCATTTGCCAAAAGTTTGACCAAAGTCAGCTTTGCGATTTGGGATGCCTGCTTCTGTAGCAGGGTCGTTAAAGCCAAGTGCCACTGTGTTGATCATGAAGCGACCCATAGTGTCTCCTGCATAGGTCATTTCACCTTGCAGAAGTTGGCTCAAAAAGATGATAGGTAATTGAACGTAATCAAGAAGGTTTGAAATGCGTTCACGCAAATAGGTAGGCATTACTTCGTCATAGCCCGTAGCAACAGGTTCAAAGATAGCCTCATCCATTGCCATGTTAAAATCGAACATACTGCGGTTGAATGGTTCGTACGGATCATTGATTTCATCAAAAATTGCGCGTTCTTCAGGGGCTGTTGGAACGGCTGCGCACCCATATAGGGTTGCTGCAATAGCAATCATTCCAACGTTAGAAGCAAGCTTCTTACCTAAATTCAAAAACCGCATATTTAATGTACCAATCTTATTCTGCAGATTTAACCTTAACATATTTAAGTATTTCATAGCGAGTCAAACAGGGTGACTCAAGGTCAATTTACAATGTTTATAAAGTAGCTTGCTAATAGGTCGCAGAATTTTAGTTCATGGCACATGTATTTTTATTATAAAATATAGGTTTTTCCTTGCAACTTTGGGGCTGTTGCAAAATTATCGCATTAATTTAGAAATTTGAATATGGCGTTTTAAAGTCAAGAAACCTTAGTTGTATTTAAATAATTTGCGAATCTATAGGTGATAAGGGTGAGTATTTTGGATAAAGAATTATTTGATGCAAATGGGTATTTTACGGGATATCATACGCGGGTTCATAAGGATTGGATTGATTATAACAATCACATGAATGTTGCCTTTTATGTACTTGCTTTTGACAAAGCCAGTGATGCTTTCTTGAAGCAAACAGGTATGGACGAAAACTATGTGGTGGAACAAAAAAAATCAGCCTTTGTTGTTGATATGAATGTGACCTATCGACAAGAATTAGTATTAGATGCGCCTATATCTTTTGCGACGCAGTTATTAAAAGTTACTGAGAAAAAGATGCAGATTTATCATTATATGTATCATGCAGAAGAAGGTTTTCTTGCCGCCACCAATGAAATTTTAGCTGTGCATGTGGATATGGAGGAAAGAAAATCTTCTGTTTTTCCTGATGACATACGCAAAAATTTAGAAATTTTAAGTGATTTTCAGAAAGATATTCCTCTCCCTAAAAACTCTGGGAGGATTATTTCTGCGTAAAATCAGAAAAACTCTGGTTTTTAAATTCTTAAAAGATCATACTGATTTTCTATTATTTATAATAATATCTATTGTTTAGGTTCTTATTGAATGGCTACTGATCCATCATCAGAAGATAAATCTGCTCCAGATGAAAAGAAACACTGGAGGCATAAGACTATCCTTGAGTGGATGGATTATTTTCGACGCGTAACTCAGCATGAAATGATCATCATCAGCATTCTAGCAATTATCGTTGGGTTGTTAGGGGGCGGCGCGGCTATTGCCTTTCGTGAAGCCTTGGATCTTATTCAACTGACGACTTATGGGGTAAGTGGAGAATCATTGACCAGTTGGGTGAGTGAACTACCTTGGTGGCATATTGTTTTAGTGCCGACTTTAGGCGGTGCCGCAGTTGGATTATTTGTTAAGTTTTTGATACCTGAACGCCGTGCTTATGGGGTCGCTGATGTTATTGAAGTTACAGCCCTTCAAGGTGGACGAATGAGTGTGCGACGTGGTTTAAGCACCTTTGTGGTGAATGCAATTACATTGGGGTGTGGTGGGTCTGCAGGGCGAGAAGGTCCTGTGGTTCATTTTGCAGCCATGTTAGCAGATAATTTTTCACGGCGGTTACATCTTGGTAGATCATTAGGGCGCACGTTGTTGGGCTGTGGTGTTGCAAGTGGGGTTGCAGCATCTTTCAATGCCCCTTTTGCAGGAATATTTTTTGCAATGGAAGTGGTGACGGGAAATTATGCTTTATCCAGCTTTACACCTGTTGTGATCTCCGCTGTTTCTGGAACATTGGTTAGTCGGGCCTATTATGGGGAAGGGACTGCATTTGTAATACCTGAACATTCTATCGCCTCTATGCTGGAATTTCCGGCATTTGCCTTGTTAGGAATTGTAAGTGCTGTTATGGCGGTTATGTTGATACGATCTATTGGTATTGCACAATCGGTGACAGGAAAACTGCCTATCCCACGATGGACACGCCCTTGTCTTGGCGGGTTAGCAATTGGCCTTATTGCCCTGGTTTTCCCACAAGTGTTGGGTGTTGGTTACGAAACGACAGATCAGGCCTTACGTGAAGAATTAGCCCTAGGCATGTTGTTGCTTTTGATCATTGCAAAGACCACCGCAACCGCGATTACATTAGGGACAGGGTTCGGCGGCGGTATTTTTTCCCCATCTCTTTTCTTAGGGGCAATGGTTGGTGGGGCTTTTGGGATGATTGCAACGGAGATGTTTCCCCATTTATCTTCTGGTTATGGCGCCTACACAATCGTTGGAATGGGCGCGGTAGCTGGTGCCGTCTTAGGGGCGCCAATTTCTACGATCTTGATGGTGTTTGAATTAACAGGGGACTATGCCCTAACGGTTGCTGTTATGTTGGCAACTGTTATTGCATCACAAATTATCACCCAAAGTTTTGGCTATAGTTTCTTCTCTTGGCAATTGAAGCAGCGGGGCATTAATTTATCTGGTGGGCGGGAAAGTCGATTGCTTCGAACGAAGCGCGTCACAGAAGTGATGCGCGATGATTTTATTACGATATCCCCTGACGCTAGTATGGATGAAATACGAACTAAATTACAGGCATGCCCTTATGGCGAGCTGTTCATGGTAGACCAAAATAACGTCCTTCAGGGCACTATTATGCTACAGAACCTTGCGGAAGGTGCATTTGATAGATGCCATGATGAAGAATGGACAGCCGGTATGATTGCGCGAAAACATCCACCTGCAATTACTGGTGGTCATGATCTGGAAGAAGCCATAACCTTCATGGAAGGTTGTGGGGAAGAACATGTTGGTGTTGTCGATTCGAACAAGACGGGTGTTTTGATTGGGGTTTTACATGAAAGGCATGTGATGGCGGAATATCACCATGCTGTATTAGACGCACGCGAAGAAGAGGAAGTGCATCTACGTTCTTGATCATAAATAATAAAAACGGTTCATTATAGCATCTCAAAAAAAGAATCTGAATTGAGTCGATTCTCACTGGAAGTTTCGGGGGCTGTGAGTATAGTCAGGGCATGTCCGATCCACTTGATTTTGATGATGAAGATATTGGCTTTCCGTCTGTATCTAATCGCCCCGCACCACCGGCCCCACCTTCGCGTTTCACAATGCAGGCACCTGACCCTGCGTGGTTAAATGGTTTGAATACTGCACAGCGTGATGCTGTGGATGCGATGGATGGTCCTGTTCTCGTCCTAGCAGGTGCAGGAACTGGAAAAACAAGGGTTTTGACGACCCGTTTGGCTAACATCCTACAGACAGGACGCGCACAACCTTATCAAATGCTGGTGGTGACATTTACCAACAAAGCCGCACGCGAAATGAAAGAACGTGTGAGCAAGCTTGTTGGTCCAGCAGCAGAAGGGATGTGGCTTGGGACATTTCATGCCTTAGCGACAAAAATGCTACGTCGTCATGCGGAACTTGTTGGACTACAAAGTAATTTTACTATTTTGGATATGGACGACCAAATTCGTTTGCTAAAGCAAATTTTAACAGCTGAACATATAGATGAAAAACGTTGGCCTGCCCGTATGCTGATCCACGTGATTCAACGCTGGAAAGATAAAGGGCTGACACCTGATAAAGTTAAACGAACGGATGCTGGCGACGTGGCTAATGGGCGTGCAGTCGATATCTATCGTATTTATCAAGAGCGCTTAATAACATTAAATGCGGCTGATTTTGGTGATTTACTACTGCATTGCCTTTCGATTTTTACCCAAAAGCCAGACGTATTGGAACGGTTTCAAAATCTTTTCCAATACATTTTGGTGGACGAATATCAAGATACAAACGTAAGCCAATATTTATGGCTACGTCTGCTGGCGCAAAAACATCATAATATTTGCTGTGTCGGGGATGATGATCAATCTATTTATGGTTGGCGTGGGGCCGAGGTTGGAAATATCTTAAAATTTGAAAAAGATTTCCCCGGGGCCACTGTTGTAAGGTTAGAAAGAAATTATCGTTCTACTGACCATATCCTTGGGGCTGCATCTGGTGTTATTCAACGTAATGAAGGGCGTCTAGGGAAGACCTTGTTTACGGAAGAAAAGGGTGGGGAAAAAGTAGTTGTCCATGGCCTTTGGGATGGAGAAGAAGAGGCGCGGGTTGTTTGCGATGAAATCGAAAATCATCAACGTCAAAAATATTCTTTGAATGAAATGGCTGTTCTCGTTCGGGCTGGATTCCAAACTCGTGAATTTGAGGAACGCCTGATTACCTTAGGTATTCCATATAAAGTTATCGGTGGCGCACGTTTTTACGAGCGAGAAGAAATCCGCGATGCTTTGGCTTATCTTCGTGTGGTCCATCAACCAAATGACGATTTGGCTTTATCACGCATTATTAACAAACCTGCTCGTGGTATCGGAAAAACAACAGAGCAAGCCATGCATCAAGTGGCGCGTATAGAAGGCATCCCACTATATAAAGCTGCGCTTCGTCTTTTGGAAACAGATGAATTGAAGCCCGCTGGGCGTCGTGCCTTAACCGCAATCATGGACGACTTCAAACGGTGGAGTGCAATGAGTGCGAATGGATCAGGCCTCTCACATCGTGATCTTACTGAAACCATATTAGATGAATCTGGATATACGGATTTCTGGAAAAATTCAAAGAAACCAGAAGCACCAGGCAAGTTGGAAAACCTTAAAGAGATGCAGGTTGCAATGGAAGATTTTGAAAATCTTACCGAATATCTGGAGCATGTATCACTCGTTATGGAAAATGAAGAAAAATCTGGTCCGGATGATGAAAAAGTAAGTTTGATGACACTTCACGCGGCAAAAGGCCTCGAATTTGATGTTGTTTTCCTTCCGGGTTGGGAAGAAGGGTTATTTCCTAGTCAACGTACAATGGATGAAAGTGGCCTAGCTGGGCTAGAAGAAGAACGTCGTTTGGCTTATGTGGGGATTACCCGCGCGCGCAAGTTGCTACATATTCTATTCGCTGCAAATCGTCGTATTCATGGGCAATGGCAATCGGCTATTCCCTCTCGGTTCGTTGATGAGTTGCCGGATGAACATATCGATGTGCAAGTTGATCGTGGTCTTTATTCAGGGTCCGGTGGGGGGCGCGCAGAAGATCGCGCTGGTTTTAATTTTGAGGGTTATGGTAGCGGATCTACTTATGGCGGCGGTCAGACAATTGATAATGATTATGCACAACAACGCCCTTCCAGCCCAGGTTGGAAACGAATGCAGGAGCATCAGGCACAAGGTAAAAAATTTACCACTGCTGCTGATCGCTATAAATCTTCGAAAGCAAAGCCTTCTAGCAAAGCAGGGCATGATTTTAAACAAGGGGACCGTGTGTTCCATCAAAAATTCGGTATGGGAAATGTTACTTCCATCGATGGTGAACATCTTGCCATTGAATTTGATAATGCCGGCGTTAAAAAAGTAGTCGCAGCCTTTGTGGAGCGACCATAACAAGAATTAAAGGAGGGGACGATGAACGACATTGCCTCGCAACCTATTTATAAGCTGGAACTCTTCGTTGATTCGGCCGAAGAAGCTGAGCATTTTGCAAAAGCTCTGGACCATTTTGTATTTGCCGCAGCTGCCTTTGAAGTTCTGCCAGATATCGGACCTTGGCGTTATGAAGGATACTGTGATGGTGTGCCTGATAAGGAAAGTCTTGGTTCGACATTGGCTTTAGCAAGTGTGCAAATTGGGTGTAAAGAGCCAGAATATACTTGTGAAGCTCTTCCTGATAAGGATTGGGTTTCAGAAAACCAAAAGAGTTTTAGAGAAATCGAAGCAGGTCGCTTTTTCATCCACCCATCCATGTATGAAGGTGATATACCTGCGGGTAGCTGGCCTTTGATGATCGATGCTGCTACGGCCTTTGGTACAGGGGAGCATGATACTACGAAAGGGTGTTTGATTGCGATTACAGATCTTGCGAAGCATTTTAAACCGCAAAATCCATTAGATTTAGGATGTGGGTCTGGTATCTTAGCCATGGGAATGGCCAAGGCATGGCGCGTTCCTGTTTTGGCAAGTGATATCGACCCAGAAGCTGTGCGTGTTACAAACTATAATGCGAAGCAAAACCATCTGCATAATTATGTTACGGCGGTTACATCTGCAGGCTTTAGGCAGCGTGCTTTGAAGGACGGGGCGCCTTATGACTTAATTGTTGCAAATATCCTTGCTAATCCATTGAAGCAAATTTCCAAAGACTTAGGGAATAGTATCGAAACAGGCGGTTTTATTATTTTATCAGGGTTGCTTGTTTCCCAAGAGACTTATGTTTTAAGGCATTACCGTTTACAGGATATGACCCTAGAGAAACGCTATAGGAATAATGGCTGGTCTGCTCTTTTATTAAGGAAGTGGTAAGGTTTGTATGAGATAAAGGTTATTAGATTTTAATCTAATCTTTCTTGGGAGGGTATAAACGGGTCGCTTGATGTTTTACATCGCGCCCGTTTCCTTTTTTATTATAAAGTTATTAAATCTTGTTTATAATCAGGGTAAGTGGATAGTTATATCGACTATAATCAATGATATAACCCACTAATATCCAATCATCTTATTGAAATTGTTGAGGAATGTATAGCGGCCTGCCACTGGGGGGAGGTGCGTGACAGACCGCTGCCCATTAGGGCCGAGCCGCATGTCTTGGGAGGGCGACTCTATAAAGCATTTATGGACGAAAATTAAATAAAACTCAATTAAATATTAGTAAAAAAATATATTAGATGGAATAGTTCTAATTTGATTTAGTCATATATTTAGAATATGACTTTTATAACAATTGCATAGCAATTATTAAAATGATCATTTTAATAATTGTGAAAATGCTAACTCATATCTAGGTTGCTTAATATAATATTGGTTTCTCTTTAGGTTGTGAACTGGAGTCGCAAAATGTCCTCGAATAATTACCATTCTTGTTTAGAAAGATTATCAAAACTAGGGTGCCATAAAAAAAGTGACGAAGTAGATTCTTTATTACGGGGAATTCTCGCTGCTCCTATAGGTTATGATCAAAGTTGGTTAGATTTAATTCAAACAAATAGGTCTGATGAATTCGATGATTGTTTGAGAGAATGTCGGGACGCTTTGACTGAAGAATCAAATGTAGGTTTTACCGATGGGCCCGCACCTGAAGATAGAGTCCAAAACTTAAGAACTTTATTGAAGGCGAATGATGTTGATGCATTTATCATTCCGCGTACGGATGAATATCAAGGGGAGTATGTACCCACAAAGGCAGATCGCCTATGGTGGTTAACTGGCTTTGCTGGGTCTGCAGGTGTTGGTGTTGTGGGGCAGGATAAGGCCGCTCTTTTTGTGGATGGGCGCTATACAATTCAGGTTAAACAACAAGCATCTTCTACTATTTTTGAATTTTTACATTTGATTGAAAACCCTTATACACAATGGCTATCCGAACAATATGGGGATGGTGATGTTGTTGCCTATGACCCTTGGTTACATACAGAGAGATCGGCAATGATGCTCCGCAAGGCTAGCCGTAATGCAGGGTTTGAACTTCGGGAAGTGGAAAGCAATTTTATTGATGCTATTTGGGATACACAACCTTCCGCACCTCTTTCTGCGATTCGTCCTCACCCTCTTAGTTTTGCAGGGGAAACGGCAGAAAGTAAAACCCAACGCCTTGGGGATGGTTTATCGCAAAATGGAATTGATGCAGCAATTATCGCGGCCCCTGATTGTATTGCGTGGATGTTGAATATCCGTGGAGAAGATGTTGCGAATTGTCCACTGCCCTTAAGTTTTTCTATATTGTATGAAGATGGAACCGTTGACTTATTTGTTGATCAAAGGAAATTATTGAAAGAAACGCGAACACATATTGGAAATCGCGTTAGCATCAATGATATTGAGGATTTCTCTTTTGCGTTAAGACAATTAGGGCAATCTGGGCAAACCGTTCAAGCTGATCCAACGTCTGTTGCCTCTGCCATATTCTCTTCGTTAAAAGCTGGTGGGGCTAATGTCCAAGAGGCAGCTGACCCTGTGCTTCTTCCGCGTGCTTTAAAGAATGAGATAGAGCTAAATGGTACAAGGGCCTGTCATATTCGTGATGGTGCTGCAATGGCACGCTTCCTTCATTGGTTACCTACCGCGTCCAAAGATGGCGAGATGACTGAACTAGATGCGGCGCATCGGTTGGAAAGTTTTCGCCGTTTAGATCCTACTTTCCGTGACAGTAGTTTTGATACGATATCTGGCGCTTCTGAAAATGGTGCTATTTGTCATTATCGAGTAACTGACAAAACCAATATTAAAGCCAAGAAAGACAGCTTAATACTTGTGGATTCTGGCGGGCAATATCCTGATGGCACCACAGATATCACGCGTACAATGCCGGTTGGAACGCCTAGCGCAGAAATGAAAGAACGTTTCACCCTTGTATTAAAAGGACATATTGCCATTGCAACAGCGAATTTCCCAGAAGGGATTACTGGTGCACGTCTAGACACATTAGCCCGTGCCCCTTTATGGCAACATGGACTGGATTTTGACCATGGTACAGGCCACGGTGTTGGAAGTTACCTTAATGTTCATGAGGGGCCACAACGTATTGCCACATCTGGTAGCACACCATTACAAGCAGGCATGATATTAAGTAATGAACCGGGTTATTATAAGGATGGGGAATATGGCATTCGCATTGAAAATCTAGTGATTGTTGTTGAAAAAGGCCTGTCAAAAGATGGTCGAAAGAAATTGCTAGGCTTTGAAACCATCACACTTGCCCCTATTGATCTAGGGCTTGTTGCTATTGACCTATTAGATCAAGGTGAAATTGATTGGTTAAATGATTATCATGCGCGCGTTTATACCGCTATTCATGAAATAGTGGAGCCAGAGGTTGCCGCTTGGTTAAAAGAAGCGACGAGAAGCATATAAGGAGGTAAGTGGCGGCGAGTTACTATTTCTGATTAGCAATTGCTAGGGCGAAGGCGAACAAGCCCCCAGCCAAATGTATCATCCTTACCCTTTGCACCTAAATCATTTGTATAACGCTTCATACTTTTACGAAGCTTATTCACATTGCCTTCAAACCCCATCAGAAGATGAATGCCAACGACACTTGTTATATAGGGTGTCGCGAAGGAGGTTCCGCTTTGGTTTTTTGGGCCATCAGGTGTCATTGTTGCAATACCTACCCCGGGGGCGGCGAAATCAATATAAGATCCATGATTGGCAAAACGATAAATCCCTAATTTATAATCAATGGCTGTCACGGCAATAACGGAAGGGTCTGCCGCAGGCCATACTGGAGCTGCTTTTTCCCCATTGTTACCTGCTGCAGCAACAATGATGATCCCTTTCTTTTGTACTTTTTTAAGGGCGAGCTGCATG
>CBFCZA010000013.1:0-16952 GCA_965602285.1 uncultured Curvivirga sp.
GCTCTTCTGTCATACCTTCAGGATAATGATCCGCGATGAAATTCGTGCTCATATTGCCTGCACGGATATCTTCATCTCCACATAACTGATTTAAGAAACCAAGGTTATGACTTAGGCCGCGTACATGATATTGGTCCAATGCTTCACGCATATTGTCCATGGCTTCAATACGGGTTGCCCCGCCTGTCACCAATTTCGCAATCATTGGATCATAGAACATGGAAATCTCTGCGCCTTCTTCAACGCCTGTATCTACACGTACTTTGCCTTCAATTTCTTCTGGTTGGGTATATTGTACCAAACGACCTGTAGACGGAAGGAAACCACGTTCTGGATCTTCCGCATAAAGGCGAGCTTCCATAGCCCAACCTGTTAGCGTCACATCTTCTTGCTTCATCGGAAGTTTTTCGTTGTTCGCCACACGGATCATCAATTCAACAAGATCATAACCCGTTACCAATTCAGTAACCGGATGTTCCACTTGAAGACGTGTGTTCATTTCTAGGAAGTAGAAATTTTTGTCTTTATCAACGATAAATTCAACAGTACCCGCAGAACAATAATCCACCTTTTTAGCCAAGGCGACAGCTTGTTCACCCATGGCTTTACGGGTCGCAGGATCAAGGAATGGCGATGGAGCTTCTTCCAACACTTTTTGATGGCGACGTTGAATAGAACATTCACGTTCCCCGAAATACAATGTATTACCATGCTTATCAGCCATCACCTGAATTTCAATGTGGCGTGGTTCTTCGATAAATTTCTCTGCAAAAACGCGATCATCACCAAAGGCCGTACGACCTTCATTCATGGCAGAGACTAAACCTTCGCGGCATTCATCATCATTCCAAACAAGGCGCATGCCTTTACCACCACCGCCGGCAGAGGCTTTCAGCATTACAGGATAGCCAATATCATTGGCAATCTTGACGGCTTCTTCTGGATCAGTGATCGCAGCCACATGGCCCGGAACCGAACTTACATTCGCCGCCATCGCCAATTTTTTAGATTCGATTTTATCACCCATGGCTTCAATTGCGCCAACTGGCGGCCCTATGAA
This sequence comes from uncultured Curvivirga sp., assembly GCA_965602285.1. GTDB lineage: Bacteria > Pseudomonadota > Alphaproteobacteria > UBA8366 > Aestuariispiraceae > Curvivirga. The sequence continues at coordinate 1,061 of CBFCZA010000013.1, forward strand.
AGCAACGCCTTCTTTTTCAAGTGCCTCTGCAAAATGTCTATTTTCAGATAAAAAACCATATCCCGGATGGACAGCTTCTGCGCCTGTTTGGCGGATTGCATCCAAGATCTTATCAATAACAAGGTAGCTTTCAGCACTGGCTGCAGGGCCAATACAAACCGCTTCATCCGCCATGCGCATATGCATGGCACCATCATCAGCCTCTGAATAAACAGCAACCGTTTTGATGCCCATTTTCTTAGCTGTTTTAATCACACGACAGGCAATTTCGCCACGGTTCGCAATGAGAATTTTCTTAAACATGTTCCTAAATCCTCTCTACTATTACAATGGGATATTGCCGTGTTTGCGCCACGGATTATCAAGTTTTTTGGTACGTAGCATACGCAATGCACGTGCAATACGTGGACGAGTGTTATGTGGACGGATCACATCATCAATGAAGCCTAAAGAACCAGCCACAAATGGGTTTGCAAACTTGGCTTTATATTCAGCTTCTTTTTCGGCGATCTTTTCTGGATTATCACGATCAGCACGGAAGATAATTTCCACCGCCCCTTTTGCGCCCATCACTGCGATTTCCGCAGAAGGCCATGCGTAATTCACATCACCACGAAGATGTTTAGACGCCATCACATCATAAGCACCGCCATAGGCCTTACGTGTAATCACAGTTACTTTTGGTACAGTTGCTTCCGCATAAGCATAAAGAAGCTTCGCACCATGTTTAATGATACCGCCATATTCTTGCGATGTACCTGGCAAGAAGCCCGGAACGTCTACCAATGTCACCAATGGAATATTAAACGCATCACAGAAACGGATAAAACGTGCGGCCTTAATGGAGCTGTTGATGTCTAAACACCCAGCAAGAACCATAGGTTGGTTTGCAACGATCCCTACAGATTGACCTTCGATACGGCCAAAACCAGTGATGATGTTCGCCGCATATTCAGGCTGTGTTTCAAAGAAATCGCCTTCATCAACCATTTTCACAACTAGCTCTTTCATATCATAAGGCTTGTTCGGGTTGGCTGGAATTAATGTGTCCAAAGACATCTCTACCCGATTAGCAGGATCAGACGTTGGCTTAGTCGGTGCTTTTTCACGATTGTTACTTGGCACGAAACTTAAGAAACGGCGAAGTTGCGTTAATGCCTCAACATCATTTCCAAACGCCTTATCAGCCACACCAGATTTAGTCGTATGGGTTAAGGCCCCGCCTAATTCTTCTTGTGTTACTTCTTCGTTTGTTACGGTCTTAACAACTTCAGGGCCAGTTACAAACATATAAGAGCTATCTTTCACCATGAAGATGAAATCAGTAATCGCAGGGGAATAAACTGCACCACCAGCACAAGGGCCCATGATCATGGATATTTGTGGCACGACACCAGACGCCAGTACATTTTGTTGGAATACATCCGCATATCCGGCTAAGGATGCAACGCCTTCTTGAATGCGTGCCCCACCAGAATCATTCAATCCAATAACAGGTACACCAACCTTCATCGCCTGTTCCATGATCTTACAAATTTTACGGGCATGGGCAGCGGATAAAGATCCACCAAAAACTGTGAAGTCCTGAGAATAAACAAAAACCTGACGACCGTTGACGGTACCGTAACCCGTCACAACACCATCACCGGGCATTTTCGTGTTTTCCATACCGAAGTCAGTACAGTCATGTTCAACGAACATATCCCACTCTTCGAAAGAATCTTCATCAAGGAAAAAGTCTAAACGTTCACGCGCAGTTAGCTTACCTTTGCTATGCTGTGCATCTATTCGCCGCTGACCGCCACCCAATCGGGCTAAGTGGCGTTTCTCTTCCAAGGCGTGGATAATATCGTCCATAAAGGTCACCCTTACGTTTGTTGTCTCGCACTCATCAAAATAACTATACAGGTATTTTGATACTATTATTGTTCTTTTCAAGGCCTAGGTTAACATAGGACCATACTATTTACAAAACTTCACCATACGCATGCGTATGGTTAATTTAAAACATAAGTATTAAACGAGCATTTTACAAGCAAAAAATTATACACATACGCACGCGTATGGCAAAATGACATAAATGAGCATATTTCAGGGCTTACACTGATATTTGCGAGGTAAATAGCGATTGAATTTAGGCGCGGAGTGCCTTTAAAAATCTTTCAGCATTTTGCATATCGCGGATCAAACCATCACGACGATCTTGGGCTTCATAATCTTCGCCCCACAATTCAGCTTGATGCAATTCATCTAACAAGCCTAATTTCAATGCTTCCTCTGCGGACAAGGCATCTCTCAACACTGCAAGTCCTAAAACAAGCGATCCAGACATTGTTGTAAATTCATGAAGCGCAGTTAATTCAAAGGCAGTGGTTTGATGGGCAGCCTTTTTTAACGGTTTCACAGCTGCGTCATCCTGCTTCAAATGGATAATTCCGCTAGTGACTTTTAATGGGGCATCTAATTCTTTCATCGCCCAGTCTAACCAAGGCTGCCATTTTTCATGTTGCTTCTTTAGCAATTCAGCCTGTGTATCTTCTGCACGATAACATAACAGATCATTGCCCCCATATTCACCTAACATATCCGCAATCTCTGCTTGGCTTGGAACAACACGATCAATCGTAGTATTGGAAAGGGTCATCATAGGCATAGTTGACGCGTCAACTTCTTCCCCTTGAACATTCCATTCCTCCGCAATCAATTCAGCCAAGGAAGAAGAAGGTACTTCTAAAGTGACTTTAGACTGGGTTTTAATTGGGCGCCCATCAAGTTGAATTTGGAATGCATCATTTGATTTTGCAATACCGGCTTCTTTATAAAAGCGTTTCATGATGGGGTCCTTTTGAACAATATGGTCTGCCGCAATAAGTTAATAAATACAGGCTAGTTTAGATTATGTCGCTCCTATGCCATGTCACAGCCCAAAAATCAATTCCCAAACAAATTGTTCAAAACACCTTCAAGCACTTTCTTTCCCACATCCTCTATCTTTGGAGGGGAGGTCGCTTCTTGCTTCACAGCGGGCGCCTCATTGACCTCCCGCCCACGGCAAGGCACCTTTCCATCATCAGATAGAACAACGGCCCCTGCAAGTGCCACAGGCCATGCAACCCCCGCCATCACAGCGCCGCCAAAGATGGCCAATGCGCCCTTGGGGTCTGGTACAAAAGATGGTGCATTAAAATCGCCATAAACCAAAACAGGTATTGCAGCCCCGATACCAAGCACTTCACCCCTTGGCTTCACGACAAGATCAAGTTTTTCAGTATTAAGGTCTATAGTCCCTGTTGATGTGATAGTTGATACTTCCGAATCAAACATCATATTTTCAGTATTCACCAAGCCTTTTTTCAGGCTATAATCTGCTAACATACAATGAACTTTCACATAGTCCTTTCCACTTCCTGAAAGCAGATCCGTAAGGGCTTTTGCGTCTTTGCCAAAATGCTTCTCTAAGGCGTTGGAATTTAACCTTGCATTGACCAATACAGTTTGGAAATGTCCATCAAGCCCTGCGGCAATGTTTCTAACCGTTTTTCCTTTGCTTTTTAAATCTATGTCGATTTGCATATTGCCTGAAAGTAAGTCATTTAGCCCCGCAACGGACAGCACGGGACCTAGGTTGAATTTAGCACTGGAAATTTTGACATCAGTAATGGCTTCATCTTTACGCCCATCCAATAACATACTGCCTTTGAGTGCACCGCCAATTCCATCTCCTAAAGAGAACTCCTCAACATTCAAGACACCTTCATTCAATCTTAAGGCAAGGGCAACGGGGCTCAAAGAAACTTCATCTGCCTTTATGCGTCCAATATCCAAATTGATATCAGCATTGATTGCCTTCAATCCTTCCAAAGGAATATCAGTATTAGGTATGACTTTCTGATCATCCAAAACAGCCTCTTGGGTCGGTGAAGAAGATTTAGTCTGGGGAACTTCAGGAGAGGTCGTCGACGTCACCGGTGCGAAATCAACTTTATGGATTTCATTACTTTGAAGTTTCGCTATCAGTTTAGGCTTTGCCCCTTCGAAGGTAACGTCCACATCACCCGCAAGGTCTGACTGTCCAACCTTCAATGTAAAACCGTTAAGCTGTATGTTTTTTTCTAGATCCCCCTTAATCATTCCACTTGATTTAATTTGGCGAAGGGCAGGAAGTTCTTGTTGAACCACTTGATCCAGAATTTTTAAATCTGCCAATGCAAGATCATAATTCAAATGCATACCTGCTTGGGTAAATAAGTTATCAATCCCGCCGGACAATGCAAATTCAAGGGCGTCGCCTTTTTCCAAGGAAAACTCTACCCCCGTAATGGACATTTCATCAGTGATATTCCCCATTCCTTTTAATGTAAGGTTAGCTTTACCTAATGCCGGAATATCTAATCCAGCAATCGTCGACAGCTTAGAAACATCATTCATGCTGGCATTTAGGGCGAAATCGATACCACGTTGTGAAAGTGCATCCTCAACACCGCCCTTCACGCGGATATCATAGACATTTCCTTTAATCAAAGAAGCGCGTAAATCAGACAACGACAACTTATCTTCTATACTGCCTGAAAGGTTAGTAAAGAACCGAACCGCCCCAAGGTTAGAGGCAGGTAATTTCATAGACAACAAATCGGCAAGCTCTTTTACTGAAGGTATTTCCCCTGCAAGTTTGAGATCAACCCCAGAAATATCCAACGGATTTTTGATATTCCCACTCACGCTTAAATGCATAGGTGCAATATCTGCTTCAATATCCACAGGCCATTGCTTATCAGCATCCAAAAGCTCTGAAATAGAACCAAGCTTGCCATCAATCGAAAGAGGATGAGGTCCAGCCATAGCTTTAACAGAAAGTGCCATTCCTGATGTCTCTCCCTGATCCGCCAGCAACAACCTCTCTAATTTAAACGTCTCTATGCCACTGTAATTTGGGTCCATATAGGAGATAGTGATATTTGAAAGTTCTACATGACGTAAAATAGGGACAACAATGTCAGCTTGCCCTCCCGTCATGGAGGTTTCTTTTTCCGAATTAAAATACGCGTCATGGGATTGTTGTTGATAAGGGGCGAAATCAAAATTATAACGCCCCGCCCCATCACTAACGAGATCAAGACTTACATCCGACAAAACAAAATTATGAACATCTATCTTTTGTGCAAATATAAACTGGGAAAGGTCAACCTTGGCCTCTAAACGTCCTAAGGTGAGCATATTTGAAGGGGAATGAGCCCCAACCCAAGATGCATTTTTTAAAACCACATCTTCCATCAAAAGAGTTGGTGTCATGGAAATATCAAGGTCAAGGGGCCCACGAATTTCAAAATTCCGCCCTGTTGCCTCCTGCACTTTTGTTTCAACAACATATTTATAGTCATTAAAGTCCAAATTAACCAAAATGATCAGACTTAATGCAAAAAGCGCGGTTGCCGAAACAACCACGCCTAACAGAATTTTTAGAAGTTTCTTCATTCTAATCCTAGAGCGACGCCTTCAAATAGGCTGGTAATTCGGTATAATCGCTAATGACTTTGTCGGCTCCTGCCTCCATTAGCATATCTGAATTATGATACCCCCAATCAACGCCTAATGCGAGTGTTTTTGCATTCACACCAGCCTTGATATCAAAAACAGTATCCCCAATCATAATTGTATCACTTGCATCAATGCCAGTTTCTGCCATCGCATCCAATAAAATATGCGGGTTAGGTTTCCCCGGTCCATCATCGGCAGATTTCAACACTGTGAATAGATGATCAATTTTATGATCCAAAACCGTTTGTTGCAGGCCACGACGCCCCATGCCTGTAGCAATACCCAAGACATATCCCGCATCATGTAAGGCGGTCAGTGTTGACAAGCAATCAGGAAATAAAGGGGAACCCTGACATTCAGGTAATTTGACCTCATAAACCGCAGCCATATAGCCTTCTGCCAAACGATTTAAAACGGCATCATCATCCGTATCATGCAAGTTTTGCATCACTTGTAATAAAGGCAGCCCCACCTGATGACGAATATCTTTCGGGTCAGGCACCGATAGGCCTTCTTGTTCAAATGCATATTTTACTGCAGCGACAATGCGCCCTTGGGAATCCACCAAAGTGCCATCGCAATCAAACATCACCAATTTAGGGCGTTCTAATGTCATCATTATTTCTACTTATTGCTATATTAAAGAATGCCTTCAAACGGATCAACTTCTAACCATTGCTCATACTCGAAACCTAAGCTATCCAAAGTTTTTTTGAAATGAGGAGGTAAGGATGCACGAATAATCGGCCCCATTTTTCCAGCACCAGATGCAGGTAATTGAAGTTCACGTGCATGAAGATGCATTTTTTTCTCGATATCTTCACCTTCAACAAATGCTTCTTTACCGCCATACTTACCATCCCCAAGGATAGGCGTACCAAGAGCCATCATATGTGCACGAAGTTGATGGGTGCGTCCTGTTTTTGGCCATAGTGCGACCAAAGCTAAACGTCGCCCAGCCCGTTCCATGGTCATATATTCAGTGATTGCATGTTTACCATCTTCTTCATCTACGACCACACGTTCAGCCCCTTTTACAGGTACTTTACTTAATGGATGGGTCAAACATCCTTCTGCAGGGTCGGGAATACCAACGACAATTGCCCAGTATATTTTACGGGTATCACGATGTTTAAAACCACGTCCAAGACGTGCGGCAGATGGTTTATTTCGGGCCAATAACAAGACACCAGATGTATCCCGATCTAGACGATGTACTAATTTAGGGCGTTCATCCGCCTCAAATGTCAACGCATCTAACATACCATCGATATGGCGTTCTGTTTTAGAACCACCCTGCACTGCAAGACCTGCAGGTTTATTAATACCGATGACATCATCATCTTTAAAGATGACCATTTTTTGCATGTAATCAACATCAGCAATACTTAAAGGTTTATGCGGCTTAGATTTTGAAGACCTTTTTGGTTCTTGGGTAGACTCTTCCCCAATAGGCGGAATTCGAATTTCTTGCCCTGCTTCCAAACGCTGATTGGTTTTTACACGTTTTTTATCAACGCGCACTTCACCTTTTCGCACAATCTTCTGTAATTGCCCAAAAGGAAGACCCGGGAAATAAGTCTTGAACCAACGGTCCAAGCGTAATCCTTCATCGTTTTCAGATACTTTACGGATTTGTACGCCGCTCATGATAAATTCCTAACGTGATCATATAATATTCTAGGCGCTTTTTGACGGAAAGATGCCCGTTTAACAAGCCCACATGCGTAATTAGTAGCTAAACTGACGTACTAAAACCATCGCAGAGATCAAAGCAAAGATCGCAACACCGACAGAAACAGCAACATAGGCAACTGCTAACATGGCCTGTCCGCGTTGCATTAATAAGATGGTATCAAGGGCAAATGTAGAAAAAGTAGTGAAACTGCCTAAGATACCAACAGCAAGAAATGCACGCCATTCTACGGGTAAAGACCAATGAAGGGCAGATATTTCAACCAATGCCCCCATTAAAAAAGCGCCTATCACATTACAAATTAAAATTCCCCAAGGAAAGTCACCTGCGATCATACCATTAAACCAATGGGCGGTAAAATGTCGGGCAACAGCGCCAATGGCGCCGCCAGCGGCGATAGCTATAATCATGTTCATAGCGGTAACTTACCCTTTTTTTCGTTTTTTGCGCAAGCTATTCCAATAATCTAAACGTTTACGGATATCTCTTTCAAACCCACGCTCCACTGGCTTATAGATTTCTTCGCGCATCATATTGTCAGGTAAAAAACTTTGCCCTGAAAAACCATCTTCTGCGTCATGATCATAGGCATAACCTTCGCCATAACCTAAATCTTTCATCATCTTCGTTGGTGCATTTAAGATATGTTTTGGTGGGGCTAATGATCCTGTTTCCTTTGCCATACGTTTACTAACGTTAAAAGCAACGTAAGCCGCATTAGATTTTGGCGCAGTAGCAAGGTAAATAACAGCTTGTCCCAAGGCAAGTTCACCTTCCGGACTGCCTAAACGATCATATGTTTCCCATGCATTTAGGGCCTGCACAGCCGCATGGGGATCTGCCATACCAATATCTTCATAGGCAAAGCGAAGAAGTCTACGGGCTAGATATTTTGGATCTTCCCCACCTGCCAGCATCCGACCCATCCAATAAAGAGCCGCATCGCAATCTGAACCACGTAAAGACTTATGGAGGGCACTGATCAAGTTATAATGGCTATCTTGCCCCTTATCATAAACAGGTAGGCGTTTTTGAACCACCTTACTTAATTCTTCCATACCCATTGGAATTGTTGTTCCAAGCGCAAAAAGGGCTTCCGCCATATTCAATAAATAGCGACCATCACCATCAGCCATATTTTTAACAGCATTTCGGGATTCTTCAGAGAGAGGCAAAGCCCGCCCTTCAAGATCTTCCGCACGAACAAGCATTGTTTCAAGGGCATCATCTTCTAATCGGTTTAAAACAAAAACCTGACAACGAGAAAGCAATGCTGCATTTAATTCAAAACTTGGGTTCTCTGTTGTGGCACCCACTAAAATGATCGTGCCATTTTCCACATAGGGTAAGAAGCCATCTTGCTGCGCTTTATTAAAACGATGAATCTCGTCCACAAACAAACACGTGCCTTGCCCTGCAAGTCTCCGTGATTCTGCGCGGTCAAAGACTTTGCGTAAATCAGCCACGCCAGAAAAAATGGCGCTAAGCGGTTCAAAAGCCAAATCAGTATGATCCGCAAGCAACCGCGCTATGGTCGTCTTCCCACAGCCGGGCGTTCCCCATAGAATCATAGAGGTTAAGCGACCTTGATCTAAAAACCGACGAATACTACCTTCTGGCCCTAATAGATGATCTTGTCCGACCACTTCATCCAATGTTTTAGGACGCAATAGATCCGCCAAGGGACGCGGCGCATCCCCTGCAAATAAACCTCCGCCAAATGCATCAGTTGAGGCCATAATGAATCTTCTTAGACATAATCAACGTACCTCAATCACATGCTGTCGACCATTACGTTCAAGGACAATATGCCATTCGCCACCATCTTGTTGAAGGGCAATTCGAACATCACTAACCATTGGGGTTTCATGACCATTAATTGCTATAATACGATCCCTTGGGCGGATTCCAAGGCGGGCGGCTGTTGAAGAAGATTTCAAACCAGACACAACAACTCCCGTTGCATTAGACACCATTCCTAATTCTTCGGCCACGGCTGGTGATAAATTATAAAGGCGTACTCCTGCCAATGGGTTATGTCCCTCGACCCTTAATTCATCCCGTAAAGGAAGTTCAGGGGGTGCAATCAAATCAAACACGACTTCTTGTTTTTTACCAAGCCGTAATAAACCAACTTTTGCTGTACCGCCAATACCACGGGTTGCCAGACGGAAACGAAGGACCTGCCCGTCTTCAACTTCATAATCATCAACAGAAATGACCACATCACCAGCTTGCATTCCTGCTTTTAATGCGGGGCTATTTTCGTAAATCTCTTCGATCAAAATACCCCCGGGGCGATCCATGCCTAACGCTTCTGCTATTTCACTGCTTACATCAGAACCGCTAAATCCAACCCATGGACGTGTAAGGGCTTTTCCTGTCAAAGCACTTTCAACAACGGCAGACACCATTGCAGCAGGTACAGCAAAGCCAATACCAACACTTCCGCCAGACTTAGAGAAGATAGCTGTGTTAATGCCGATAACCTCCCCATACATATTCATCAACGCACCACCTGAATTGCCGGGATTAATCGCAGCATCCGTTTGAATGAAAGATCTAAAATCAGCTACACTAACTGACGTTCTAGCTAAACCAGATATAATACCTGAAGTAACAGTTTGTCCGACACCAAAAGGATTACCAATGGCCAAGACCAGATCACCAACTTCAATAGCATCTGAATCACCAAAATTTAAAAAGGGTAATTCACCTTTTAAATCACGTATCTGCAATACGGCTAGATCCGTGCGGTCATCAGCCAATAATATATCTGCATCATATTCACGCCGATCTGCCATAACCACACGAACTTCAGCTGCATTTTCAATCACATGGTTGTTTGTAACAACAATCCCACTTCCTCGAACAATGACACCAGAACCTAGGGAATTTTCAATTTTCTTTTTAGTCCCACCAGGAGAGAACCTATCGCCGAAAAACTTCTGAAAAAGTGGATCATTAAATAAGAAACTTTTACTTTGTCGTTTTACAATTTTTTTGGCGTAAATATTTACAACTGCAGGCGCAGCCAACTTTACCAACGGCGCAAAAGAAAGCTGCATTTCCATCATAGATTTTGGCGCTGTTTTCACAGTATCCGCAAAAGAATATGTCGGGGTAACCGCCACCAAAGAAAGGGTCAGCAAAAATTGCAATGCGACAAGATACTTGCCCACATAGCATTTAATAGTAGAGGATCTAAAATTTTTCATGAATACAATATTATGTAGATAAATGTCTAAAACAAGGCGGTATTTAAATAATATGCCAAAATTTAAACTAAAAAGAACAATCGGTAATAAGGCTATTAGGCTGCTTTTTCAGCGATTTGATTAAATTTATTCAAAAGATAATCAACATTCTCATGCCCATATTCACCCATAATATCCTCATGAGCCGTCAAAATATGTTCAAGCATCGTACGCATTTGAGTTTCTGGATCTGCGTCGTTTCTTTCACCTTCAGCTGACTTTGCTAACTTCACAGCCGTTTGAAATGCCGGTAATAATTTTGGTTCAAGGCCAGCTTTCGCATATAAAGATTTAAACCCTAAATCACCCTCGTCATGGATGAGCAAACGTGTGTTTTGTAGCGGCACATTTCCCATGACGGACAACGCCGTTTCAAAGAAAGTGATATCACCAACGCAAAGTGCGCGTAAAATAATAGAAGGCGTTAATCGTCCGCCAGATTGAAGCTGCCTAACCAAGGCTTCAACATCCGTTTCATCATTATAGGTCGCCACCAAACCAATGGTCGCACGTTCCCTTGCCTGAAGAATAATATCTGTTGCAGCAGCTTCAGGTAAGTCATGATTAGCAACTAAATATTCTTTAAGTTCATCTGTTAACTTGGTCACTAATTTCTCTGTAATTGTAACAGGTAAAGTTGGACGTTGAACTAATGGGCGTTGAACATCTTCATCGTCACCGTAATTTTCGACAACCTTATTTAAGACACCTTCAGAAAGTTCCGTACGTTCATTTGAAACAAGGGCAACTACAGCAGTTTTATGACCTTCATCCACAAGAACATTTGCCATCGCGAGATGCCACAGCCACTTGGCGTTGGGGGGCTTGTGTTCGGATGATTTCAATTAGATCATCTTCATTTAATGCTTCTGAAAATTGAATGATTGGAAGGGCGACTTTATCGCTTAGGTCCGACGCTAATGATTTTGCAACATCAGGCGGTAAATCAGGTGAGCTTTTTAAGTTTGCTGAAAGGGCTTCGCGAACACGTTCTTCTGCATCTTTAGCAAGGACGCGAAAAATTTCACTCGCAAGCTGCTTTTCGACATCCCCTAAAGAACCCTCTTGAAAACTAGAGGCTACTTTAGTAGCGGTTTCAGCCCTAACTTCAGCAGAAGGGTTAGACATAAGTCGTTGAACATCATCAGCAGACAAGTTGCTCATATTTCAAAAGCCTTTCTAGTGCTTCACTTCTCAAAAATCTAAAATGATTAGACTTTAATATAGTATACTATATTTTTTCGTCCAAGCCTATCATCTTGATTTCTAAAAAATAGAATGCGATTTCTATTCACGAATTGCAAGGATATCTAACTATAAAAAGTTAAAAATAATCAGAATTAAGTCCCTATTTAAAAAGGGACTTTGTAAAAAACTACAAAATCCCTTTTTAAGTTGCTATAAAACCGCATTCAAAGAAGAATAATATGACCTAACCATACAAGTTCAACATTTCTGTTTCACCTATGATAAGACCACCTACGCCCCCAATTCTTCGCTGGGGTTTCAGAGCACATCTGAATTAGGCAGCCACCGCAATTTCAGGTTCGATAAAAATATCTTTCAAAGCAGAAATAACTGTCATGGTTTGCTCACCCTTTACAGAATAATAAATTGTTTGGGCTTCACGACGTGTTTGCACAAAACCATCACGGCGCAAGCGCGCTAAATGCTGAGATAATGCTGATTGGCTCAACCCAACCAGTTTCTCTAAAGCACCTACAGATAATTCTGATTTAATCAGATGGCACAATATTAGAAGGCGCTTCTCATTGCTCATCGCTTTTAATAAAGTACTTGCTTCTTGTACACGTGGTTCCAAATCAGTTGGGGACATTTATTTCACCTTTAGGTTGTAAATAAGTAATATTCTAGTTTAATTTCGCTGAACCAGCATATTAGCAACCCTAAATTCGAAAGAAAATAGCTAAGGACCTTAAATCTCACTTTTATTAGTTGGCATTTTATATAGATGCGGTATCATAGCACCTTATATAAAATGTTAAATTAAATATTAATGATTTGTTAACTACTCGTTAAGGTATCATTAATTATCTTACTATCTTCCAAGGCTCCAACCACCAATGCTAATAGGGGCGGTACTATCGCTAAAGTTAATATTGCCGATAAAGCAAGCCCCCCTACTACTACGGAACCAAGCCCTGCATAAATCTCTGATCCGGCCCCTGGAAATAGGACAAGAGGAAGCATCCCAACGACACTGGTTAAAGTAGACATAAAAATAGGGCGTACACGATTAGAGGTCGCCTCGACAACGGCTAGGCCAGCAGGCATTGCATCAGACCTGATATGGTGCAAAGTTTGATGCACGACTAAAATCGCATTATTAACCACGATGCCAATTAATATAACAAACCCTAACAAGGTTAACATATTGAAGGTTTGAAATTTATAAAGCGTTAGCAAAGAGAAGCCTACTAAGCCGCCTGCTGTTGCTAATGGAACCGCAAGCATGATGATTAATGGATACCAGAAGCTTTCAAACAAGACCGCCATCACCAAATAAACAATGATCAAAGCAATCAGCAGACTTCCTTGCATTTCGCTCCATGTTTCGCTTAGCTTTTCTGCTGTACCTGAAAGTCTCAATTTCACACCATCGGGAAGACCTGATTCTTTCAGCGGCGTAATAACCTCTTCTTGTAAACGATCCAATGCCACTTCTAACGGAATTCTATTATTTGGCCGAATCTGTAATGTAACAGTACGAGATCGTTCAGTATGACGGATTTGCGTTGGACCTGATGTCACCGCAATATGCGCTAAAGAGGCAGCAGGTAATATTGTGCCGCTTTTTGTCACAACAGGTAAAGCACTAATATCTTGTGTAGCCTTGCTATAATTTTCAGGTCCCGTAAGCATTAAATCAATAAGTTGCCCATCAACCGTAATTTCATCAACCCGAACCCCATCATTGAACGCATCAACGGTGAGCCCTAACTCATAAGCACTAACACCATTATCTGAAAGTCGAACAGGATCGGGGGTCAGGCGAATCTCTGGCTCCCCAAATTCAAGGCCGGGTTTAGGGCGTAATTGATTCCCCTCTTTTCGCGGTAATATCTTCCCTACGGATTGAGCAGCCTTTCGCGCTGTTTGAATCACCGCTTCTAAATCAGGCCCCATAATATCCAAATCAATAGAACGCGACCCACCAATGCCACGACCAAATATAGAAGGCTGTGTGAAGAAACCAAACATGCCCGGTTCTCCAAACAATGGACGCGTTAGGACTTGAACCAATTCACCAGCGCGCTGCGGTTCTATGGCACTAGCCCCCATAAAGGTTCTGGAATTTGTTGCGACAAAGAAGAAATTATCAATCTTTGGCGGTTTGCCTTCTTCTGCTTCTGGACCAGATTCTGATGCCCATAATGGTTTCACCTTCGTTTCAACACGCGATGCTATATCCTTCATCGTTTCCAGATTATAGCCGGGCGGCGGAAATAACATACCAAAAACAAAATTGCGATTTCCACTAGGCAAATATTCAAGCTTAGGAATTAAGAACCACGTCACAGCCGCACTGATGCCCGTCACAATAATAACGATAGAGAAAGCTAAGCTGCGGCTTGCCACAACGGCATTTGCAAGCCGTGTCACCCCTGCCATGAATAATCGGCCAAAATCATCAACCAATGGAAGCTTCATAATTCTACGATTTGGGTCCGTGATATCATGCTTCAAAAGCTTATTTGCCAATGCAGGAATGACCGTCACTGAAACCAGTAAAGACAACATCACTGAAACGGAAATAGCCACCGCAATATCACGGAACAACTGACCGACTTCTAGATCCATCACTAAAATTGGAATGAAGACCATAACAGTGGTTAAGGCCGAAACAAGTATCGCCCCCCATACCTGTGCAGCCCCTTCATAGGCGGCTTCACCAATAGGTTTCCCTTGCTGGCGCAGACGATAGATATTTTCTAGGACAACAATAGCCGCATCAACAACCATTCCAACAGCAAAGGCAATTCCGGCAAGACTGACCACGTTCAACGATCGACCTAAAAAAGCCATTGCAACAAATGAGGCGATGACAGACACGGGAATTGCAAGTCCCACGACAAGTGTCGCACGAACAGACCGTAGAAAAATAAGCAATATAATTGCCGCTAATATGCCGCCGACCCAAATATTTTGGATAACAAGGTCTATTGCAGAATCAATATAGAGGGTTTCATCATACACTTGATCAATGGTTAATTGTTCTTCTGGTAAAAATGTTTCATTTAATTCCTGAACGGCAGCACGCACCCCCTTCATCACATCAATAACATTAGCACCTGTCTCGCGCGTGGCATTAACCATGAGAGCATCTTCACCAGAAGACCGGATATTGGCCCCTGCCTTTTTATAGCTGAAATACACATTAGCCACGTCCCCAACGATCACCCGTGCCATACGACCCGTCGTTGGACTTTGTTCCGTTCTAAGGACAACTTGTTTCACATGCTCTATACTAGAAAACTCATTATCTGTACGCACCACATAACGGCGCTTACCTTCTTCAACGATCCCCCCCGTCACAGAAGCATTGGCCGCACGAAGTTTAGATAGAAGGGCGGAAACCGTTAATTTATGTTGCGCCATTAACGTCGGGTGAACTTCTATGCGCATTTCGCGCTCTCCACCGCCATAGACATTCACTTCACTAATGCCAGAAACCCGCTCTATTCGTTCTTGAACAATATCAACAACGAAATCACGATATTCAGAAATAGGTCGTTCGTTTCCTTCCAAACGCTTTATTCTGAACCATGCAATTGCATTATCTTCACTGCCAACAGTTTTAAAGGTGGGCTCGCTTGCTTCCGCAGGATAACCCCCGACACGATCTAATCTATTGGCTGTAAGTAATAAGGCACGCGCCATATCTTGCCCGACAGAAAATTCCAACGTTATGCGCCCACTTCCATTGGACGCACTGCTTTCCATGCTTTTTAGGCCTTCTAAGCCTTTGAGAACTTCTTCTTGTTCATTGATAATTTCACGTTCAACTTCTGCTGGGGCGGCCCCAGGCCAATTGGTTTTGATTGTTATTACGGGCCGTGAGATATCAGGTGCAAGCTGAATTGGAATTGTATTCAAGGCAACAATACCAAACATCACTGCCATTAATACCGCAGAAATAACTGCAATGGGACGATCAATTGAAACGCGTATCAAATTCATCTGACTTGCTTTCTCTTACTATATATAGACAGGCTAAACTAAGGTATCACTCATACCAGATCAGCGTTACATCTTGAAATTAGCTATTGCTACCTGATGCGGAAGGTTCCTCTGTAGCTTTTGGCATATTTGGATAGGTTACATCTTGATTAGGACGAAGACGTTCATTGCCACGAATGACAACGACATCCCCTTCATTCAA
>CBFCZA010000014.1:0-16503 GCA_965602285.1 uncultured Curvivirga sp.
GTTTCATCAAAGGGATAGTCATTACCCCTGTTGTCACAACATTTGAAACCGCACTTCCAGAAATGGAACCAAACAAAGCGGAGCCAATGATTGAAATCTTCGCCGCCCCTCCGCGACGCCTTCCAATGGCTGACATTGCAAGATCAATAAAAAATTCTCCGCAGCCAGTCGTAACCAATAACTTACCAAAGAAAAGAAAAACAATAACGATCGTCGCAACAACACTTAATGGAGTGCCTAAAATCGCATTTGGGTCAAACCCAAGATAGACAGTTAATTCCGGTAAAGATGAACTGAACCCAGTTAAAGGATCAGGTATCAAATGCCCGAATAAAGCATATAGAAAAAACACACCGACCAACGATAGTAAAATCCAACCTGTAGCCCGGCGAATAGCCTCTAAAGCCAAAGCAACAGCCAATGACCCAAGGATTTGCATCTCTAAAGTTAAGTAAGCAAAATCAAATTGAAAACGCTGATAGTCGATACCTATCCAACTAAAGATCAGCAATGAAGCAAATGCTAAACCATAACGTATCCCCTTAGCCAAAGAGGATTCACCTTCTTTACTTTGAAGATAAACAAGTGTTGCTGCTGCGCCCAAAAGAACTGATAAGAATTGAACCTTAGCCACTTCCAATTCAAGCAAAAGCGGCAATTCTAATGTCCACAAGATACTAAGTATCGGTATGGAAGCTGCTGCTATTGCAGTTATTCTATTCACAATCATCTTATCAATCCCTAGCGTGATACAATGCATCACCTATAATTAATTATTATTAATCAATATTTTATTTCGATATTAAAAAGTTCTAATAAAAAAAAGGCTCTGAAATGCATCAGAACCTTTACACAGGTATCAAAAATTTAAGAGCAACCGTTGATGCACTTTCCTGACCCATCGAAAGTCATCGTTCTTCCACTTAAAGGTAAATGTACAGGAACATTAACTGCCTTCATAAAAGTTTCCGTGCGAGTGCCTGCAATAACATTTCCGTTTTTGGTCGCAGGCTCATTCGCATGAGAAGGGATAACAGAAGCGGGTTTCACTAGCTCGTTAATCACATATGCCGCTTCTTTTGGTCCTGTCGTATATGTATCACCAATGTTAATCACAACTAAATGAGCACCGTAAAATCCACGAATGACCTTTTCTTGTTCTGCTGTAATTCCTGTATCACCAGAAAGATAAGCCACTAATCCATTAGAGAATTTTAGGATATATCCTGTTGGAGGTCCCACATAGCCACTAAAACCAGCAGCTTTCATCATCTCGCCCAATTCTCCACCAATTAAAGATGGATGTAGCCCATTTGTATGAACAGCCGGGACAGTAGAAATTGCGACACCGCCCACCATCTTTGTCGCACCAAAACGTGCTAATACTGAATTCTTTGGATTACCGCCAAGTGACTTAAGTTTATTTGCAAAAAACGGTGGCATTTCACTACCAGTAACAATTTTAGCGTTTTTAGCATATGCGATATTTACAACATTGGTATTTGGGGTCGCATTAACCGACTGATCAGGCTTACCACAAGCACCCGCATCAACCGCTTTCATATGCTTGTTTCCCACATGATCTCCATGCATATGACTAACCAACAAGGCATCAATATTGCCCAAGCGCGGATCTTCAGCACCTGCGACTGTACGTCCTGCATCATATAAAAGACGCGTTCCATCAGGGTCTTCGAAAATCATCGCCCTATCAAGAACACAAAACTCACCGGTGACACCACCTAATGGAGTAACTTTCACACCATTAGCATTAGCCACACCCATTAACAGCCCAACAAACATCATTGAGGATGCGAACGCCTTAGTTAATAATAACTTCATTTTTAGTCTCCTATTCCATCTATTGTTTTGTCGTTTATTATTATTACTGAATTCTAGCCCTTTTCAGCGTCCACAAGGATAAAAGCAATTTGGCAGGGTTCAGTTCCGCGATTTGACCATGCGTGGTTTGTACCTTGTTGAACTACAGTATCACCTGCTTTTAAAAGCACTTCATCTTCATCCATCATCATGTAAACTTCACCGGTAAGAACCACGGCATAATCCACACTGTCGGTGCGATGCATGAAAGGATGTCTTGCACCTTCAACAATATTTGCCCCTGCACCCATTTCTGCGAAAGCGGCTTTTCCATCTAAATTCGCCATAACTTCTGGATCTTCAGGATCAAACTGAACAATACGAAAGACCGACCCATTTTTAGGCGGATGCAAAACAAGCGGACCTTCAACGGGATCATCATGACGTTCCATCTGTGCTGGCGCATAATCCACTTGCCACAAGTTGGTTAAGGTCACCCCAGGGCGACTTGGCCTTTGTAAAATACAAGTAGCCTCACTATCCATAATAACTTTCGCCACACCATTTTGGTCATGGCCTGTGACAACACGTCTGATTTTACGTCCCATAAAAGATCTCCAGAATTATAGTTTAACAGTTAGTTTTTTTTGAAAAAATAGAGTAAATAACAAAAGCCCAAAGCCGACTAAATCAGTTTCGTTCCCCTGATGAAGTAACAAAATCCCAGTAACAAACCACATGACACGCTGCCATGGTTTTAAGTTTAGTTTTGCCTGCCCAACCACGCAGGCGGAAATACAAAACACACCAATTAAGCCAGTACTGGCAGCTTGTATGATCGTAACAACATCACCTTGCATCATCAGGCCGGGGCCAAAGAAAAACATGAAAGGTAGGATATAACAGGTACTGCCATAGAAAAATGCAGTCCACCCAACTTTGTTGATATCAGCCTTAGCTATGCTTGCCGCCACATAAGAAGCAAGGGCAACAGGCGGCGTGATAGTGGAGACACATCCATAGAAAAAGACAAACATATGTGCAGTCAGTAGGGGCACACCCATTTTAGCCAAAGCCGGCGCGACAACTGTCGCCAAGATAAGGTAGGCTGCGGTTGTTGGAAGCCCCATCCCTAATATAATCGCGGTAACCATTGTTAGGAGCAAAGCAAAGAAGGGGATTCCTCCCGATGCGGTTAGAATTAGACTTGAAATCTTTGATCCTAAACCTGTAATCCCCAATGTTCCCGCAATAATACCTGCGGCTGCACAAGCAATCGCAATAGGCACAATACTTTTAGCACCAGAGGTAATTGCACGGGCTGACTTTACGAAGAAATCTTTGTTTATGCGACGCGCCCATAACACATGACAGATCAACAGCATAACAATTGAAGCAAAAGAAGCCTTAAAAGGTGAGTAGCCCATCATGATCATACCGATTAGTGCACCAAAAGGAATGACAAATTGGATACCATTCAACAATATTTGCATCGTAGTTTCGTCACTATCAACAGGTAACGGAAGTGGCTTTAATCCACTTTTTTTAGCTTGTAAATGAACAATGAAAAATAATGAGGCAAAGAAGAGTAAGGCAGGGATAAGGGCGGCACTCATAATGTTTGTGTAAGGTGTGCCGACCACCTCTGCCATGATAAAAGCTGCTGCCCCCATAACAGGTGGCATCAATTGCCCTCCTGTTGAAACAACTGCCTCAATTGCGCCCGCTTGATGCGCTTTATAGCCTTCTTTTTTCATCATCGGGATTGTTAACGTTCCCGTGACAGCCACATTTCCTGCCGCTGACCCAGAAATCATACCAAGGAGTGTGCTGAAAATTACGGCAGTCTTCGCCCCAGCTGCCAACATGTTTTTTGTAATACGTTGAGCTATTTTGAAGAAGAACTCCCCTGCCCCAAACTCGGTTAAAAACGCCCCATAAATAGCAAAAAGAATGATGTAAGTGGCAGATACACCCAACGGAATTCCATAAACACCTTGCGACGTCGTTGTCAAGAATTCCGACATCCGGACCAAACCATATCCGCGCCCTTCAAAAATTCCCGGAAGATAAACACTATAAAAAGGGTAGGTAAAAAAGATAAGAGAGATAGTCGCAAGCACCCAGCCCACACCACGGCGCGCAGCTTCAAAAACTAAAGCTAAAACGACGACACCAACCCATGCATCCATCACTTCTGTTTCGCCACCACTCATGGCTATATCCTGCCACCGACTTAGCATGTAAACGCCCGAACCCGCAGCAAAAATAGCAAGAAGGAAACCGATGGCTTTATCTAAGATCTTCCCTTCAAAACGTTGACTACTCGCTTTCATCAAAAACAACATTACTAACATTGTCACGAGATGAGAAATGCGAATATCTCTGGTTGAAAGCACAAGTATTCCCGAGGCATTCAGAAGATGAAATACGCCAATAGAGAATGCGACTATGTTGATTATCCTATTATATAGCCAGTCAATTTTATGCTGCATTTGTACGCCCTTAAGGGAAGCCTAGGTGGAGCATCAAAAAATGCTCCACCTACCTCTAGATCAAGTTGTTATTATTTTATTGATTAAAATATTTAGCAGCGCCTGGATGAAGCTCTAAACGAAGCTCTAACGACTTAGCAGGAACGATTTGTTTAGCATGCGCGTTACTTGCTCTAAACTCATCCATATGATCATAAATTGCCTTTGTAATTTTAAAGACTTTATCTGCATCCATGCTTGCATCTACAACCAACATGTTATTAACACCTAAAGCAATGCCATCTTCTGGGGTGTTATAAACCTCTTTAGAAACGACAACTTCATCATAATTTTTATGCTTACCCAATGCCTCTTTAAGCTTAGCGGAAGAAAGGTTTATGAATTTCAAATCTTTGTTGGCACGTGCCTGCATAACTGCACCAGCAGGATAACCACTTAACGCAAATGCAGCATCTACATTACCATCAGCCAACTGACTGAAACCATCGCTGTAAGACAAGAAACTTGGCGTAATATCTTCTATTGAAAGCCCATGAAGGCTAAGAACTTGCTTCAAGAAAGGAATTGTTCCTCCACCTGCAGGCCCAACTGCTATTGTCTTACCTTTTAGGTCTTCAATAGAGTTAATTGAAGAATCCCCTAGTGTCATCATGTGCAAAATACTAAAATGCAAAGATCCAATAGCTTGTAGGTTCATCTTGCCACTTTTTTTATACATAGCTACGCCCTTGTTCGCCAGAACACCAAGGTTGTTGTTCGTAATACCTAGGTCGACTTCGCCACTATTCACCAAACGTGGGTTCTGCACAGACCCTTGCGTTACTACAGGTACCATTGTCAAACCATCTGCATATCCATTAACCAATGTGGATATCGCCTGACCAACAGGATAGAAAGCCCCACCTTGGCTTGCAGTACCAATACGCAGCTCCTCAGCTGACGAAGAGCTCACGCTTGCCATTAGAACGCCAACAACAAAACTAGCTGCTGTTATTTGTGTTTTAAAACTTTTAAACGACTTCATATCGCCTCCCTTGTTCAACTCTCAGGAAATAGCCCCCCGAGGTATCAACTTATTGATATATCGATTTATGAAAGTTATTATAAATAAAATCGATATAATAATCAATAAAATATTTCTCCCGATTTTTATCGACCATATTTAAGTTTTTTAACGAACTGAAGACAAAACCTTAATTCCAGCTAAAATTTAATTTCACATTGATATAACAGGCATCTTTGCCAGCGGCCTATCCATTTAATCCAGAACGCAAAAAAGCCTTAGCTATTTCCAGCTAAGGCGTTAATGTTGTTTGGTACGGAGGCCTGAAACCTCCTTAAATTATGTGTAAAAGTTTAGGGAAAATGTAATATTTATTGGAATGCAGCCCTTCAATTCTCCAATATCAATTTACTAAAATTATCCCGATATGGCAGTCAGCGTACAGATTAAAAAAAACGCCGTCCCTTTAATTATAGACAGCGTTAAAAAAATACAGTTGGTTTCAAGGGTCCCAGTTATGTGCAAATATCTGGAAAAAGTGTCGCATAAGCTTGAGTTTTACAAGCCTCTGGTTTCTTATCAATATTCATACTATTTCCTTGACCTTCACCTGTCGCTTTTTTACCAGCGGCTCCAAGGATTGGAGTGTTTCGAAGAAACGCCATAACATCCTTTCTGGATTGTTTGGTTACTTTTGCGCTAGGGACCAATCTAATGTTACGACCATGGTGATCGGTTGAATCTATATCCTTTTTTCCATCCCAACCATGATACGCCCCTTCATAGACAGTTAAGCGTACATCTTTGTTGTAGCGTGAAACACCTTTATCAACCATTTCCTGACATTGAAAAACCTTGGCGACATAATCCTTAGTACCCATAAAAACAGCTATTGGATAGTTTGGCCCAAAGGCAGGAACTGAAGTAAGCTCGCATGGTGGATAAAAAACCACATGGGCTTTTAACGTCATACCATCAGCCTTACTCTCGTCTATCAATGCTGCTTCAAGTGCTATTTCTGCACCATTTGACCAGCCCATAACCCCAATTCGATTTTTATCAACTTGAGGATGGGTAGAAAGTAACTTCATAGCGTCTGCGACATCATAATAGTCACCGGGAGGAGAACTTCCTCTCCTATAGCCGCGACCAGTAAAGTAATCGACATTGATTGAAGCGATCCCCTTTTCTGCAAAAAAATCAGCCCAGCTGTTTTGACGATATCCTCTTCCTCCAGTCCCATGCATTAAGACCATTGCGGGGAAGGGCCCATCGCCAACTTCCGGAATGGTCACGTCACCATAAAGGGTAACGCCACCTTGAGAAGTGAATGCAAGATTTCCGGCTTTTCCATCGGACAAGCTACTCACAGTCTTTGTAGTCTGACAAGCCGTGATCAAAAACAAGCAACCCAAAAGACCACTTAAAATATAATATTGTTTCATATTAGACCTCACAAAATAGAAAAACTATATCATTTCATCATCTTTAGTTTAAGCAAAAACTCCATCATATCTTTTTTTTGCCAACTCCGTAGTTTTCGGCTGGCCCCAATAGTTGCACCTGCACCATTAGAAAAACCATTAAACCAATTTTATCTTCGTTGATAAATGGAAGTGTGCTTAGGAATTCAGCGGCCCCAAATGCATCATCGACTCTGTCCCCCTGAGTAATGGGTCTATTTTGATAATTTTTTTCACAAATACTACTGATCCCCCGCGCATAAAAAACTCAACTATTAACGCTGCAGTACCATGCTCTAGAAACCAGCTTGCCCACATATGGGAATTAGACTCAATACCGCTACATCCGTGTTGAATTACAATTGCAGGAAACTGCCCCGCGCCTTCGGGTTTGTATAATTTTCCAGATATTGGGGTTGAAATATCAGAAAGATCACGTTTCAGGTCAATATATCGTTTAATTTTTGCCGTTACATAACTTGGAAAATAGACCCGCTCACTATTTAGTTTCTTGGTCGTGCTAAGTGCTTCAACATCATTTGTTCCTGTTGTTTGACAGCCTGCTGTCAAAACAAGTGAAAAAAGCATCACAAAAATATGATTTATTTTTATGTTGAACCCCATCTAGCAAACCTCCTAAAGAACCAGCTACACTCCCGCAAAATATTACATTTTTAATTGAACCTATAAAACATTATCTAAATAAAATATACTATCAATCTTTGCTAATAATCCCACCAGCGTCGAGAATAAATTTTACAATATTATCTACATTATCGCCCGTTTTAAGGTTTGAGAATAGAAATGGCCGACTGCCGCGCATTCTTTTACTATCTGCATCCATGACTTCTAAATTTGCACCAACAAGGTCTGCTAAGTCTGTTTTATTGATTAAAAGCAAATCGGATCTTGTGATGCCGGGACCACCTTTACGTGGAATTTTCTCGCCTGCGGAAACATCAATCACATAAATTGTAATATCTGCCAATTCGGGTGAAAATGTAGCCGCTAAATTATCACCACCAGATTCAATGAAGATCACTTCTAAATCTGGGAACTTTTCGCACATGTCTTCGATTGCGGCCAGATTGATCGACGCATCTTCGCGAATGGCTGTATGTGGACATCCCCCTGTCTCTACACCTTCTATTCTTTCTGCAGGCAATGCCCCAGTTTCAGTCAGAATACGTTGATCTTCCTTGGTAAAAATATCATTTGTGATTGCAGCGATATCATATTTGCCCCACATCGCCTTACATAAGGATTCCAAAAGGGCCGTTTTTCCAGAACCAACAGGACCGCCGACACCAACGCGTAAAGGTGAACTCATAATTTAGCTCCTAAATAATCTAGTATATTGTGTTTCATGTTTCGCAGATGCCCAATCAATCATCGGTGCGCTTGCACCAATATCTTCAAATGGAGTATCTAATATAGTTTGAATCGTTTCATGCACCATGGGTTCAAGCCCTAAAATAGCACGTTGTCCCGCAGTTTGGCCCAATGGCACAAGTCGAACGCCCGCAGATATAAGGTTCGCCCCAAAAGCATGTAGAAACGCAAATAATGCCATTTCACAATCAATCTCTTCAAAGGCAGTAACAGCCCCAACAATCACTGCATAAGACGCTTTTTCCTGACTATCTTTTAGCCCTCTTGATATGCCATAGAGTTTCTTACTGGGTGAGATATCAAGCAAAGTCGTTAAGAAAGCGCGGCCTTGTGCTTCACTTTCCAGCGCCATTTCAGATGTAGGACGCATTGTGTTGGCAAAAGCGTTTAAATCTACAAGACCTTGTAAATCATATTCTCCTGCTAATCGCCATGCTTCACAAAAGAACATTGCATCCGTGCGTCCTGCGCCAAAAAGTAACGCCCCTTCACACCATTCAAGAAGACTATCCCCACAAGAAACCAACCCTTCTTCCACGGCGAATTCAACACCATGAGAATAGGTATAGGCACCAACAGGGAAACTAGGCGATAACCAAGTCATTAATCGCATGAGCCCATCAGCTGTGAGCATGCCCATGTCCTCCACCCGATTTATACGCCCCAGATTCAGGTGAGAAAGCAGCAATTTTCTTCTCACAATGCGCGCCTAACCCTTCAATCATATGTTGAAGGACATGATCATATCGTAACCGCATAACCCCTGTATCAAGAACTTCAATTGGTGTGTGCCGATTTCCCACATGCCATGCAACACGGGCTGTTTCTTTCGGGGTATGGCATGTGATATCCAAAACTTCTTCTTTTGCAGCTTTTACCAAAACACCAGTACCATCTTCAAATTCTAACAGGTCACCCTCTTTTAAATATGTCGCCTGTTCCAAATCTAACAAAAAACTTGTGTTATCATCCGCCGTCATTTTTATTCTACGGCGGTGGCGATCATCATAAGCAAGCGTTACAGATGAAGTGATCTGTAAATCTACCTTCGTGGAAGCTAAATGGTGTATTTTTGCATGTTTCATAAGAACCATCCTAGAATAAGAAATATCGCTGAGCCATTGGCACTTCTGTTGCGGGCTGACACGTCAAATGAACACCATCCGCTTTCACCTCATATGTTTCAGCATCAACTGAAATATCTGGCGTGTAAGTATTAAGCATCATATTTGATTTTGAGATGTTTCTTGTATTTGATATCGGTAAAATCAGTTTAGATAATCCAAACGTTTCTTTAATGTTATTATCAATGCCAGCTTGCGAAGAAAAAGTAACCGCTGAATTAGTCAAAGACTTCCCAAGACTTCCAAACATTGGACGATAATGAACAGGTTGCGGCGTTGGTATTGATGCATTGGGATCGCCCATTGCTGCGGCCGCAATGGTACCGCATTTCAAAATTATATCCGGTTTCACACCAAAAAACATCGGCTTCCAAAATACAAGATCCGCTAGTTTCCCAACTTCAATAGATCCTACATGACTGGAAACGCCATGTGTAATTGCGGGATTGATTGTATATTTTGAAATATAACGTTTTGCCCTAAAATTATCATTTCCAACACCATCGCCTTCAAGTTTACCACGTTGCTTTTTCATCTTATCCGCAGTTTGCCATGTTCGGGTAATAACTTCACCCACACGCCCCATCGCCTGACTGTCAGATGAAATCATTGAAAAAGCCCCTAAATCATGCAGGATATCTTCCGCAGCAATCGTCTCTCTTCTAATACGGCTTTCAGCAAAAGCCACATCTTCTGGGATATTTGAATCTAAATGATGACAGACCATCAACATGTCTAAATGCTCGTCAATTGTATTCACAGTGAACGGACGGGTTGGATTGGTTGAGGAAGGCAATACATTTTCTTCACCACATAACTTAATAATATCTGGCGCATGGCCACCACCTGCACCTTCCGTATGGAAAGTGTGAATGGTGCGCCCTTTAATCGCAGCACGGGTATGTTCAACAAAACCTGATTCGTTTAGCGTATCTGTATGAATTGCAACCTGTACATCCATATCATCAGCAACAGATAAACATGTATCAATGCTAGATGGGGTTGTTCCCCAATCTTCATGCAATTTTAAACCAATAACACCAGCATTAACCTGCTCTATTAATCCCGCAGGCTGTGATGCGTTTCCTTTGCCAAAGAAACCTAAGTTCATTGGTAAAGCTTCTGCCGCTTGCATCATCCGTTCAATATGCCATGGGCCGGGTGTGCATGTGGTGGCATTGGTACCTTCTGCAGGGCCTGTTCCACCCCCTAACATTGTCGTAACACCACTGCATAAAGCCTCTTCGACTTGCTGAGGGCAAATCCAATGGATATGGGCGTCAATCCCACCCGCTGTCACAATGCGACCTTCCCCTGCAATCACTTCTGTGCCTGGTCCAATAATGATATCAATATTGGGCTGAACATCTGGATTTCCAGACTTACCAATAGCAACAATCTTCCCGCCCTTTATCCCAATATCTGCTTTCACAATACCCCAATGATCTAAAATCATGGCGTTGGTGACCACAGTATCCACCGCACCAGCAGCACGGGTGATTTGTGATTGGCCCATACCATCACGGATTACTTTTCCACCACCAAACTTTACTTCTTCCCCGTAAGTCGTGAAATCATCCTCAACCTCTATGAATAATTCTGTATCAGCAAGGCGCACCTTATCTCCGGTCGTGGGGCCATACATTGCTGCATATTCATTTCTAGTGATTTCATATGCCATTATCTAATCCTCCAATGTGCCGTTAATAGCCGCATTAAATCCGAAAATATTTCGGTCTCCGACATATTCTACAAGGTTAACATCGCGCTTTTGCCCCGGTTCAAACCGCACGGCTGTACCTGCGGGGATATCAAGTCGAAAGCCCCTTGAAGCGTTACGATCAAAATCTAAAGCTGGGTTGGTTTCAAAGAAATGATAATGTGAACCAACCTGTATTGGTCTATCACCAGTATTCGCCACTTTGATCGTTTTTGTTTCACGTCCTTCATTCAAAAGTAACGTTCCATCCTGTGTAATAATTTCACCGGGTTTCATTGGATAGTCCTTATCTTATTGGGGAATGAACAGTGACAAGTTTCGTGCCATCAGGGAAAGTCGCTTCGACTTGAATATCATGGATCATATCGGCAATACCGTCCATAACCTGACTTTTAGTGATGACCTCTGCCCCATCGCGCATCAAATCGGCAACGCTTTTTCCATCACGGGCACCTTCGACAACAAAGTCCGAAATCAATGCAATAGCTTCTGGATAATTCAACTTCACACCGCGTTCTAATCTGCGCCGTGCGACCATTGCTGCTGTAGCCAGCATCAATTTATCTTTTTCTCTTGGCGTTAAATGCATTTCTTTATCTCCTTAACAATGCCACAGGCGCGGCAATTGATTTTCGCGATCCATTGTTTTATGTCTAAATTTAGCCCAGAAATCACCAAAAGCTTGGCGAAGTTCATAAGGATCAGGCGCAAGCCATCGACAAATTAAAAGTCCTCGAACACAGCTGGCCCCAATTCGAACACCAGGATGAATACCATGCATATCGCGCATTTCATTCAACAGCACCTCTGCGTCTGGCCCCGCATAAATCGCTGTGGCGATTGCCCGGGCACCACCAAATCCAGATTTATGATCAAGTATCTGTTTAAAATCATTTGCTATATGCAAGGCATCCGTCCAAATAAGTTTTCCTTCGCGACGAACCTCCCACATTTCACGCAAAAGCCCCTCTTCTAATTCCTCTCCACTTGCCAAACGTCCAAAAACTATAATTTCACCCACGAGGGCTGTCGCAGTTGCAGATAAATTAACCTTTGTCTTACGGCGAAACCGCGCCTTATTGAATAAAATTGTTTCTTGGGGGAGCCATTCTAGGCACGCATCAGCCTCAACATTCAAATTGACGTTAACCTCGCAATCAGGCCCACTGCTTCTATAAACCTTCTCAGCTGATTGTGCAGTGACGATTACCTTGGTTTTCTCTGCTAGGTGAATATTGATATCATATGTATCCCCCCCTAGAAGCCCGCCCCCAGTCGTCACAAGTACAGCCGTAGGAAGTTCACCACGTGGAAACAAAACTTTTAATGGATCGCGATAATAGACCCGATCCAAGCTGGTTTCGCCTTCCACAGATTTGAAAGAGACATCCACCGCACCATGAACTTCAATCGCACGATGAGAGGTATCTTTCATATGGATGTCAGAAATTTGAGCAACAGACATTTTCAGTCGTAATCCTTCATTAAGGGCAGCATATTTAGACAGTTAAAAAACCACGAATTTCTTCTTCCACAAGGTCACTTTTGGGGCCACTCAACACAACATCCCCCCTATCCATTACAACCACACTATCCGCAAGGGCATAAGCAAAATCGAAATATTGTTCCACAAGTAAAATTGCCATATCCCCACGATTTGCCAACAGGCGAATAACACGTTCAATATCTTTGATAATGGAGGGTTGAATGCCTTCTGTAGGTTCGTCCAAAACTAACATTTTAGGACGTGTTACTAAGGCGCGTGCTATGGCTAATTGCTGCTGTTGTCCGCCTGACAAATCTCCGCCACGGCGTCCCAACATATCCTTTAACACCGGAAAAAGATCAAAAATTTCGTCTGCAACATGACGCAAAGACCTTGGCAAAGATGCAAAACCAGTTTTGAGGTTTTCCTCAACGGTTAAGGTTGGGAAAATTTCCCTCCCTTGCGGCACATAGGCTATACCTTTTGCCGCACGTAAATGAGGGGCCATGGAGGACAAATCATCCTCCCCAAAGGTCACTTTGCCAGCTTGAATGGCTTGTTGCCCCACAATAGCCTTAATCAGGCTTGATTTACCCACACCGTTGCGACCAAGTACGGTCGTAACCTTTCCAACATCAGCACTCAGGCTTATATTTTTAAGGGTATGAGAAGCACCATAATATAAATCCAAATTTTCTACATTCAACATAACTCTATCGCCCTAAATACACATCAATAACATCTTGATTATTTTGCACAGTTTCAAGCGATCCCTCCGCTAAAACACGGCCTTCATGTAAAACCGTTACCTTACTGTTCAAGGCTTTAACAAAATCCATGTCATGCTCAACGACAACGACACTATGCTCTTTGGCTATTTCTTTTAAAAGCTCTGCGGTTTTCATCGTTTCAGCATCTGTCATACCTGCTGCAGGCTCATCCACCAAAAGCAGATCTGGAGATTGCATAAGCAACATGCCAATCTCTAACCATTGTTTTTGACCATGCGAAAGTTTTCCTGCGAGCCAATTACGTTTCTCTGTTAATGCTATTTTTGTTAGCACTTCATCAATATGTTCAGCTTCATGATTTGATAGCGTGAAAAAGAGGCTCTCTATGACTCCTCGCTTTCCAGCAAGAGCAAGTTCTAGATTTTCAAATACCGTTTGATCATCAAATACGGTTGGTTTCTGGAACTTTCGACCGATACCTAAATTTGCAATATGCGCTTCATCTAAGGTCGTAAGATCTACGTCGCCTTGGAAAACCACCTGCCCCGTATCAGGTTGCGTCTTGCCTGTGATGATATCCATCATTGTCGTCTTTCCAGCACCATTGGGCCCAATAATGGCCCGTAGCTCTCCCGACTTCACATATAAACTAAGCCCATTAATAGCCTTGAACCCATCGAAGGACTTATGAACTCCATCCATATAAAGAATGATATCGGAAGCAAGCTCATGTGGTGTTGTCTGAATTTTATTTTGCATCAACCGTCTCCGCATTTAATTTCTTCTTTGGTGTCGTGAAATTAGAAATCAAGCCCACCAATCCTTTTGGTAAGAAGATCGTCACCACAATGAAAAGAAGACCAAGCATATAGAGCCATGCTTCTGGTAAGGCACCTGTGAAATAGGTTTTTGCATAATTCACAATGAACGCACCTAACACCGCCCCATAAAGATATCCACGCCCACCAACGGCAACCCAGATCACAATCTCAATAGAAACCGCAGGGGCAAATTCAGAAGGGTTGATGATACCAACTTGCGGTACATATAAAGCCCCTGCCACGCCAGCAATCATAGCTGAGACAACAAAGACAAATAGCTTATAATATTCAACCCGATAGCCTAAGAATCGCGTACGACTTTCCCCATCACGAATGGCAAGTAATACACGTCCTAATCTTGAAGAAACGATGAAACGTGAAACCACATATCCCAAGGCAAGCGCCAAACAAGATGCGACGAATAAAACAATTCTTGTTCCATCTGCCTGAATATCAAAGCCAAGAATATCCTTGAAATCTGTTAAGCCATTATTGCCACCAAAGCCCATATCATTTCGATAAAATGCTAATAGAAGTGCATAGGTCATAGCTTGCGTGATGATAGAAAGGTAAACACCTGTCACACGAGATTTAAATGCAAACCACCCAAAGATTCCCGCCAACAATCCCGGGACAAGAACGACCATTAACATGGCAAAGGGAAATGCATCAAAACCATACCAATACCAAGGTAATTCTTGCCAATCTAAAAACACCATAAAGTCTGGCAATTCGGGATGACCATAAACACCACGATCCCCGACTTGGCGCATAAGATACATACCCATACCATATCCACCGAGTGCAAAAAAGGCACCATGGCCCAAACTTAAAATACCACAATAGCCCCAGATAAGATCGACACTCAAAGCCAACAAGGCAAATGCTAAGTATTTTCCAAGCAAGCTAACCACATACGTTGGAACATGGAATAGGGAGTCATTTGGTACTAATTGATTGCAAATCGGAACAAGTATCACGGAAGCCCCGATTAAAGCTAAAAGGATTTTTCCTCCGGGGTCACTATGCAAAAGACCGACAAGATTGCTTTTTTTCGTTTGTGTCATGTCCTCAACCCTCCACAGAACGGCCCTTGAGAGCGAATAGCCCTCGCGGACGTTTTTGGATGAATAAAATGATGGCGACTAAAATCAGGATTTTTGCGAGAACAGCACCAGCCATTGGTTCCATAAACTTGTTAGCGATACCAAGACCAAATGCCCCGACAACCGTCCCTAAAATATTTCCGACACCGCCAAACACCACGACCATAAAGCTATCAATGATATAAATTTGCCCTAAATTTGGGGACACATTGTCGATTTGACTTAAAGCCACACCTGCCATGCCTGCAATACCGGAACCTAGTCCAAATGTCATCGCATCAACGCGGCCAGATCTAATACCCATTGAATTGGCCATTGCTCTATTTTGCGTAACCGCCCGCATTTGTAGCCCAAAAGAAGTTTTCCGCAGGATGAAAATAACTCCAGCAACCACTAGGATCGCAAATAAAATTATCCAAAGCCGGTTATAGGTGAACTGTAATCCATTCGTAAATTCAATGGCCCCACTCATCCAACTTGGTGAACTTACATCCTGGTTGGTTGGTCCAAATATTGACCGCACCGCTTGTTGTAATAACAGGCTCACCCCCCAAGTTGCTAACAAGGTCTCTAAAGGTCTGCCATATAAAAACCGAATAATACCTCTCTCCATGGCGACCCCAACACCACCAGAAATTAGGAATGCAAAAGGAATAGCAATGAATAATGAAAAATCAAAATATGCAGGAAAGTGGCTTCTAAAAACTTCCTGAACGACAAACGTCGAATAGGCCCCTAACATCACCATTTCACCATGGGCCATATTAATGACACCCATAACACCAAATGTAATTGCAAGACCAACCGCGGCCAGTAGCAATACGGACCCTAAAGATAGTCCACGGTATAAATTTCCAACCTGCTCCCAGAAGGCAAGGCTAGTCTCCACTTTCTTTAATGCACCCCCAACTTGCCGCTTTAATGGCTCAGAGGTAACGGTGGTTAAAAAATTCAATAAGATGGCACGTACTTCACGCGTTGGATTCATCGAAAGTATTTGCAATGCTGAAATTACGACAGCCTCATCTGTAGAATGTTCAAAATTAATAGCAGCCTGAGCAACAAGCATTCGCTCCTTTAAGCCTTCATCCTCCTCACGCTCTATCGCCTTAGCAAGTACCGCCAAG
Organism: uncultured Curvivirga sp.; assembly: GCA_965602285.1. GTDB lineage: Bacteria > Pseudomonadota > Alphaproteobacteria > UBA8366 > Aestuariispiraceae > Curvivirga. The sequence continues at coordinate 16,290 of CBFCZA010000014.1, forward strand.
GATTCTTTTGACCTATTATTATAAATAGAATCGATAGCCTTACTACGTACATCCATGTCAGGGCTTAGTAATGTTAACCCACCTAGGAGGTTTTTAATTTCCTTCCTAACTTTGTTATTCACACGGATTTTCTTTAACCCTTTCTTTTCCACCTGTCCTAATGCTTCGCCAGTAATCGCATCTTCAATGATATAAACTTTTGATTGTTTTTGAC